>JAIRTD010000298.1 GCA_031255115.1 Spirochaetaceae bacterium
GATATTCTTAATGAGGACTGTTTTCAAAATTTCAATTTTGAAGCAAAGACCGAACTCTATTCAAGTAAGAAGGTATCCTTGTCAGCGCCCGCGTCTATGGCGGATCAGTGGAATAACCGGAATCTGTTTCGCCTGCTATGGCCTCTTATCGTAGAACAAATACTCGGCGTTACCATGGGGGTGGCCGATACGGTCATGGTCAGCGGCATAGGGGAATATGCTGTTTCGGGCATATCCATAGTCGACGTTATTTCGATTCTGCTGATAAACACCTTTATCGCCCTGGCAACAGGCGGGGCGGTTGTGGTAAGCCAGTACATAGGCCGCCGGGATACCCAGGGCGCCGCCCTTGCCTCAAAACAGCTCATCTACATTAACGCTTTTTTTTCCCTGACCTTGATGGCCCTCAGCCTTGTCTTTTGCCGGCCGCTGCTCCGCCTGATTTACGGGCATATCGCGGCCGATGTTATGCAGGCGGCCCAAACCTACTTCCTCATCACCGCGCTTTCCTTTCCTTTTCTGGCAATCTACAACTCAAACGCGGCTCTGTTTCGCAGCGTGGGCAATAGCCGCATCACCATGAAGGTGGCCCTTTTGGTGAATATCCTCAATATAGGCGGCAACGCGCTTTTGATATATGTCTTTAAAATAGGCGTTGCCGGAGCGGCCCTGTCCACCCTGATAAGCAGATGCGCCGCCGCGGTGCTCACCATGACTATCCTCATGAGGGGCCATTCACCTTCAATCTCTCTTACAGGTATCTTCACAATAAAGCTCCGTTTTTCCATGGTTCGGAGCATCCTCAATGTGGGAATACCCAGCGGCCTTGAAAATTCGATGTTTCAATTGGGAAAGATTCTTGTGTCCCGTATTGTTACGCATTTTGGAACCGCGGCTATGGCGGCCAACGCCGTTACCAATGTGGTCAATTCCATGTCCTTTATGCCCGGACAGGCCTTTGGCATGGCCCTCCTCACCGTAGTGGGCCAATGCGTCGGGGCCAGGGATTATGAAAACGCCAAAAAATACACGGCAAAGCTCATCAGGCAGAGTTATGTGGTTATGTTTGTCTGCTGTTATGGCATCTTCTTCTGCAGGCAGCCCCTGATCAGCCTCTTTAATCTTTCCGCCGAGGCCGGCGGAATGGCAATGCAGTTTCTTTTTGTGTACGGCGTCTTTACGCCGTTTTTCTGGCCCCTGAGTTTTGCCCTGCCCAATGCACTTAAAGCCGCCGGGGACGCCAAATACTGCATGACCATCGCCAGTATCTCCATGTGGGCTTGCAGGGTTCTCGGCGCCCACATACTCGCCTATGGCGTGGGCCTCGGCGCTCTGGGTATTTGGTGGTCAATGATACTGGACTTTTCTTTCAGGGCCTTCTGTTATACCCGCCGCTGGCGCGGGGGCCGCTGGATGGGAAAAACAGTTATTGTAGAAGAACCGAAGCGCGTGTAGAGCGCTGCCCGCAGCGCGTTCATTGCGTTGTTTTTTTATCAGGGATCAAAAGAGGGTTCCAGGGATATACGGGTCAGATTGACATAGTGACCGGGATAACGGTTTTTGAAGCGGGTAAAGCTGGTTTCTTCGGCGCTCTCAAAAAGGGCGACCTGAAACACGCCGTTTTCGGTAAAGTGGGGAACCAGAGCCGCCACATGAAAGTGCTGCCTGAGCCGGGGAGCGCCGCGGGGGTTTGCTTCGGTAACCGGCGCGCCTGTTTCGGTATTTATCGAGGCGAGGTACATTTTTCCCGGCTCGTCAATGGCCAGGGTATAGAGCAGCGCGTGGAGTCCTTCGATGCCGAATCCCGCGTCAGGGAGAAAGCCCGGATAGGAACGAAGCGAGCTCTGTCCCCCTGAGCGCATAATCACATTGGCGGTACGGTCGGCGCGGACTTCAATCTCGTCAAGATTATCAAAATCAGAGCTCCTTAGGGTTCGGGCGGCCTCGGCCGCAAGATTGCGGGTCCAGTCAAGGCCAAAGTAAGGATCCCTGGCCCGCTCCCAGGCCTCGGTAAACGAAGAACCGCGCTCGCCGTAAGGGGCCTTGAGGGGCTCTATGGCAAGCCGTCTTCCGGTTATGGGCCTGAGAATGCCGTCTACTATCCACTTTGCAAAGCCCGAACAGTTAAGCCCCCCCGTGTTGGGATTGTCAATATTTTGAAGGGCAAGCGTATTGATGTACACATAACGGCCTTCTTCGTCCCTTGCGCCGTCGTCAACAAAGCTGAGTTCCGGAAGCCGCGCCCTCACCCGGGAAATAAAATTCCTTGAGTCCCGGTACAGTTCCGGTTCGGGATCAAAGTAACGCCGCGGAAAGCGGTCTCCAAGGGTAGAAAAAATTTCTTCCAGCGGGGCGCTGAGAAGCCGCGCAAAGGGAAGGGGTATGGTGAGGGAACGTGCCGCGTAGCCTTCGTAAAGCACCACATCCATCTGGCTTCGGCCGGCGTCCAGGGGCCTGAACTGTACATAGGTATAGGGGTCGCTCCGCAGGAATACCCTGATGCGGCTGTGCTTGCCGTCCGTGGTATTTCTGGTGAGTATCCACGAGCCCTGTATCCAGCCTGGATAGCTTCCGTTTCTGCCCCTGGCCAGAATCACCATGAATTCGCCTGCGTTTCCCCGCTCGGCCCTGACTTCAATATGGTCTCCGCCGGGAAGCCGGTACAGTTCTGAGCTGCGGTTCAGCACCCGGGAAGGTATTTCGTTGAACCAGGCATCGGCGAGGCTTATTCTCAGCGCCGAATCATCGGAGATTTCCCTGGTCGGCTTGTCCTGGGGCACGGCGCTCCGGGCCGCGCTTTGGGCGCCGGTTTGAACCGAGGTTTGGACCGGGGTCTGGGCGGCAGTTCCACTTTGGGCGGCGCTCCCGGCGGCAGTCTGGGCGGCCGTGTTGCTTTGGGCGGCCGCGTTTCCCAGGGCGGCGCCAAGGAGAACGACTAGTATTCCGTGTTTCAGCGCGGTTTTTGCCATATCTTCTATAATATCGGCGTTTTTGCGGCGCTCTTAAAGCTGGGACGCGTCAAGGCGTATCAGCCTGCCGTCAAGGGTCCCCGCGTAAAGGATATTTCCCACAAGGAGGGGCCGTACGCTCGAAACGCCCGGTATGGGATTTTTTTTAAGGATTCTGCCGCTTGCCGGGTCGGCGCTGACCAGAGTCCCATCAGGACCGCCAAAGTAGAGTTTTCCGCTGGAAAGGAGGGGCGCTGATTCAACATTGGGAATGGGACTGCCCGCGTCACTCCCGTCCGCCGTGTGTATGCGCACAAGGGTATTATCCGCCAGCCACAGGTAAAGCCGGGAAGCGTCCAGTTCGGGTTCTACGCGTATGCCGCTTTCCAGGGTCTTTTCCCATTTGACATTTCCACTTTGAAGTTCTACGGCGATGACGCGTCCTGACTTATTGGTTCCGTAGATGACGCCGTCATGGTAACAGGGTGTGTAAACCTCTGTCCCCAGATTCGCGGGAATCTCAAGCCGTATGGCCCCGGCCGCCGCGTCGATGATCACGATTCTGCCCTGGCCATTGATACCGGCAAGTTCCCGTCCGGCAAGGATCAGCGAAGAAATAATACCCCCGGCTACGGGTATTTCCCGTATGAGCTGGGCGTTTTCCTGGCGGCATATTGTTACGCCCCGGGGAGTGGCCAGCGCTATGCCCTGGGGTACCAGGATTCCTTTTGAACGGGGAAGACCGGCCCAGCCGTTAAAGAGGTAGACGCCCCGGCTTTCGCCGCTGACCGCTTCGAGCAGGGCAAGCCCGGTACGGCTGGTGAGGGCCATGCTGTTGTCAAAGCCGCTAAGGGCCACGGCTTCGCCCGCACCCCAGAGCAGAGATCCGGCTTCGGAAATACTGTAGACCCTGCCCCGAGCGTCCAGAACAAAGAGGGTCCGCCCGGCCCGGTCTATATTGGTAACAGGCGCGCCGCCTTCGAGCTGTTTTTCCCATAACAGGGCGGGATAGGGCTTGGGGGGAATTTCGGGCCGTCCGATTTCCCTGGGGGGAAGCTGCCCGGGGCCCTGGGGATACGAAGCAATAAAACGGGCGGGCAGCGCCGCGGGAAGAACTGAATATCCGGTCCCCGGATCCCGTACATGGTCCATGAGTTCAAGGAGCTCTTCTGAACCGGGGCCCAGGGAAACAGTTGTGTACTGTTTGAGGGCCTCTTGTATAAGCTGCCTGGTTTCAGCGCTTGTTTCGGACTCGCTTTTGGTACGGAGCTCGTCGAGAAGCCGGTCAAAATCCGCCGGTTCCGGGACGAGCCCTTCCCCAACGCCAGAGATGAGCGCTTCCTCACCGGCTTCCGCCAGGGGAGCCAGGGCAAAAAGCTCCTCAAACAACGTTGAAGCGCCCGCTTCCCCCTGCTCCTGAATATCCCTGAGTACGGGCCCTGAAGGAAGAAAGGCTACGGCGCCTTCCTGTACGGCCAGGGTGGTCTTTCCCCCGCCATCGGCCGGCGCAGCGGCGGACGACTGGGCCGCGGACGATTGGGCGGATGACGACTGCGCGGCGTCCTGGGGGCTTCCCGCGCCGGGTTCATACCTGAGGAGAAAACGGGTTCCCCGGACCCGGTTTACCGAGTTGGGCGTAGTTATAAAAAACCCGTCGTCAGGCGTAAGTTTTTGTACCTTGGCCAGCAGCGCGCCCTGTTCAAGAAAAAGCGTTATGTTCCGCCTGGGCTCCGATCCGTTCCCCTGGAGTTCAGAAAAATTCCTGATCACCAGGCGTGAACCGGGAAGCATGCGGATATTCGCCAGAGAAGCGAATTCCAGCTCTGCCGAAGCGTCGTCCCCGGCGATAATGGTATCCCCGGCTTCAAGGCGCGCGCCCTGCTCAAGGCTTTGCCGCGCGCCGTTCCGTTCAAACTCAGCATGCCCCTGGACAAAAACCGCCTCAGCGTTTTGGGGCCTCGTTACCACGGGCCCTGCTTCAACAGAAACTTCGGGAGGCGTTTTTTTGCAGGAACCCAGGAGGACCAGAAGAAGCGCCAGAGCCGCGCCGCATCTCAGACAGTCTTTCCGAAAAACATTCATATTAATATCATAGCACCGAAACATCGGAACGTCAGGTATAAAACAAACGGAACAGAGTCCGGGTTACGCTGTTCCATATAAAGTGGTTTTCTGTTATACTTTAGGGATGGTAGCGTTGTTCGATACCGACCGGATATTGAACAAGCCCAGTATGGGGGGTCTATGAGACTTTATAGCCGTGGCCAGGTTTTCTTTTTTTGCGCGTTAAGCGGCCTCATTGTGGTGATGCTTGCCGTCGGGCTGGGCATAGTCAGGTTTCCTTTTTTCCGGGGCGGAGAAAGCCGCGCCCGGCAGACAGAGGCCGGGGCAAATCCCGCCCAGGCCGGCGGGGAAACATTCCAGCTTCAGCAGTCAGCCTATGTCGATCCCCGGATCATCAAGACCGCCGAACTTGCCGCCTTTAGCGAGGATGAACGGGAGAATATTGCTGTTTATGAACAGCTTAATGAGGCTGTAGTAAACATAACCACCGAAACCGTGGCGATTAACTGGTTCCTTGAACCCATACCCCAGGAAGGCGGTTCAGGTTCAGGTTCCATAATCGACACCAACGGTTATGTCCTTACCAATAACCATGTTATAGAAAGCGCCTACAAGGTCTTTATTAACCTTGCCGACGGCAGCCAGTACGAAGGTCATGTGGTGGGGACCGATCCCGAAAACGACCTGGCGGTGCTTAAATTCGACCCCCCTGAAGGAACGGAACTCAAGACCGTACCCTTCGGCGATTCGACAAACCTCAAGGTAGGCCAGAAGGTCATGGCCATAGGCAATCCCTTTGCCCTGGAGAGGACCCTCACAGTGGGCATAGTGTCGGGACTTGGAAGGCCCATACAAACTTCCCGCCAGAATATTATCAGGGACATGATACAAACCGACGCGTCAATCAATCCGGGCAATTCAGGCGGACCGCTCCTTGATTCCCTGGGCCGCATGATAGGAATCAACACCATGATTTACTCGCCCTCAGGCGGATCAGTGGGCATAGGTTTTGCCGTTCCGGTAAACACCGCCAAACGGGTGGTTTCGGAACTGATACAGTACGGCAAAGTCAGGCGGGGCTGGATAGACGCATCCATGGTGCAGCTCTTTCCCGCGCTGGTACGCTATGCCCGGCTTCCGGTCAACAGCGGACTCCTCGTTTCCAGAACCAGCAGAGGCGGTTACGCTGAACGGGCGGGACTGCGCCAGGGCGTTGACCCGGTACGCTACGGTTCAAGCGTCATCTATGTCGGCGGAGACATCATCACCTCTGTTGACGGCATGAAGGTAAACAGCCTCGCCGATCTTTACTCGGCCCTTGAAGACAACAAACCCGGAGAACGCATACAAGTTCTGGTAAACAGGGGCGGCAGGGAAATCCAGCTTGACGTTACCCTCGCCGACAGGGAAGAAAGCCTGAGATAAGGGGACCACCTCCTTCTGTTGTACTACTTGCTTATCTTTGTATCTACCAGATGGGGTAAGGTCCAGTTGGGGGCAGGTCCACTTCCTCCAGACTGAAAGTCGGGGAGGGAAGTATGACCAGGTACAGTGCGGAAGAAAAGGCGAAGCATCTTGAGGGCTGAAAAGCCAGCGGGAAAGGGACTTGACACCAAAATGAAAAATCCCTTGCCAAAACCGGCAACCCATTATATGCTGATACCAGCTACAGCCTCACCAGCCAATACGCCGACGAGGGGGTAGCGGAATCAACAACCGCGCGGCAGAGCCGCGGGGTATTAAACCCTCGCCACGAATAAAAAGAGGAGCCGTTATGAACGTCTCTAAAACAAATATGGGGATATACTCGACGGACTACGGATTCGGGGCGTGGGACTCCGCGGACGGGGACTGGTATGAGCGTATAGAGTACACGCCGTACGGGGAGACGTGGATAGAGGAGCGGAACAAAGACAGTACTAAACCTAAACCGTATCACGCGATGCCATACCTGTTTACGGGGAAGGAGCTTGACGAGGAGACGGGGCTGTATTACTATGGGGCGCGGTACCTGGATCCGAGGACGAGCCGGTGGCTTTCTGTAGACCCGGCGATGGGGGAATACATACCGGGAGCGCCGATTAATGACGAGGCCCGCAAGCGGAACCAGAACCTTCTGGGGATGGGCGGGGTATTTAACTATGTGAACCTCCATGTGTACCACTACGCGGGGAATAACCCGATAAAATACCTAGACCCGGATGGGAGGGATAATGTAGCAGTGGAATCGACATATCGAATGAATG
>JAIRTD010000320.1 GCA_031255115.1 Spirochaetaceae bacterium
GACTGCTTCTCCGCTAAAGTCCTGATATGAGACTTCAGGCGCTTTTGTAGACGCGCAGGCTGCCAGAACAAGGAACAACGCTCCGCAAAAGAGGTACTTCTTGACAAGGGTTCTTTTCATGAAATTTCTCCTTCTTTATCTGGTGTCTGTCTATAATGTGGACACATTATGGATAGACACTATCTAGTATATTTTCCGGCACAGGGAGAATTCAAGGGGCTGGAGCGATTTTATGCATCATTGAAATAATCTCAATTATCCCGGGAAACGCGGCGCCAGGTACTGAGGACAGGAGTAAATTTTTCTCTTCTGAGTGCTGCTGCAAAAACATCCGAGGCGGCGGGGAGTTCGAGGACCACGCGGAAATCGCCGTCCGCGTCCAGGAGTTCAAGAAAACGGCTGAGGAGTTTTTTGCCCAGTCCAAGGCCCCTGTATTCGGGGTTTACTTCCAGAAGTTCTATACGAACCAGGCCGCCCTCGCGGGCAGCGGAGATTTGGGCGGCAAAGGCGCCGCCTGAACTTTCCGCGGCAAGTTGGCAGCTTCCCGGAAACGGCGCGGGGAAGGGAAAGGTTTTTTCTGGAAGCTCAAGTTCCTTTACACAGAGCCGGTGCAGTTTTTCCGCGTCGGCGCGGTCGTCTTCGGTCAGCGGACGGAAACGGAAATCTTCAAGCACAAGGTCGTCCACTTCTTCGGGTTCGCTTCCTATGCTGTCAAGGCCCCACTCTTCCCTGAGGGCGTTATACCACAGCGTTATGACAGAGACCATTCCTTTTTCTTTGTGGGCGTACCAGAGCTTTTCGGCCTCAGGGTGGGCCGAAAGAACATTCTTAAAGGCCCTGAAAACGCCTCTGCTCCGGTCCAGCGCGGCCTCTAGTTCTCTGCGTATCAGGGGGTTCTTGAAAGCGGCGGTAAACTGCTCCATGAGGCGGTACCCGTCGGAAGAATCCCATTCCGGGAGGGAAATATAGCGCTCGGTTCCATCGCTGTCTTTTTCGTTGGGATCTTCCGCTTCTTCTTCTCTTATAACCATGCCCTGCCGGGTGTCTACAAAAAAAATATCCTGCTGATCTTCCATAGAGAACAGTATGTGGTCCTTTAGGGCCGGAGAAAGCACAAAACGCATATTGTTATAGTAGTCCGCTTTTTACTACAATACAAGTATGGCAGAAACATCTTATGACAGGATACTGCCCCTCACAGGGGTATGCAATGTACGGGACCTTGGCGCTTATCCTGCGGCAGGAGGCCGCCGGGTAAAACAGGGCCTTATATACCGTTCGGGGGATATCGACAGCCTCACGGACAAAGACAGAATCGTGATGGAAGGCCTGGGGCTTAAAACCATCGTTGATTTCCGTTCTGAAGAAGAAAGGACCCGCGCGCCGGACCCTGATTTTGCTTCGCTGGTCAACCGCATTTGGCTTCCGATTAACGCCGGCAACATAACGGGCATAGACAGGCGGAAAGATTCACGAAGTTATAGAGAAGTCATGATGGACCTGTACCATTCCCTGGTTCAGGATCTTATACCGGAATACCGCCGTTTCTTTGCCGTTGTGGCAGATACGCTCTCCGCTCCCCTGCTTTTTCACTGTTCGGCAGGCAAAGACCGTACCGGCGTTGCGGCAGCTCTCTTTTTAAGCGCCCTCGGCGTTGACCGGGAGACCGTTTACAGCGACTATGAACTTTCTGATGTACTGCTGAAAGAACGGTTTAGGCCCCTTGTAGAGGCTCACCCCGATGTGGCCGATGTAGTGGCGACCAGACGCGAATATCTTGCCGTTTCGTTCAAAATAGTGGATGAGGAATACGGCGGCGTGGACCGCTACCTTGCGGAGCAGCTCAAGGCCGACTCCGCCACGCTGCGGGCTTTTTATACGGTTTGAGTCTTCCCGGAAGGCCTTGAGCATGGATACCCCTTCCCTGGGCATCCGCATCCTTGTCAGCCTTGTCCCAAAACGTATATAGTAGAAGTATGATAAAGCCACTTGCAAAACTTATCGTTGCCTTAAACGGCAATGTTAAAGGGAGCCAAATAGCGGCGGGCTTTGCCTGGGGGCTCCTGCTCGGTTTGGTTCCAGTGGAACTCATCTGGGGCGTCCTTTTTTTGCTTTCATTCTTGTTCTTTAAGCACAACCAGGCGGCCAAGGCGTTGGGGCTTATTCTTTTTAAGCTTCTGGGGGGGCTTATCGCCGTACCCCTTGACCTTTTGGGCTGGGAACTGCTCCATATTGAGGCTTTACAGCCCGCTTTTACCACTTTGTACAATATGCCGCTGTCGCCTTTTACCCGTTTCTACAATACCCTGGTCGCAGGCGGCCTTGTCGCGGGCCTGGTCCTGTGGATACCGGTCTTTTTCCTGGGCCGTCTGGCGATCTTTGGATACCGCAATACGCTGGCCCCCAAAATCAGGGAGAACAAATTGGTCAAGGGAATTAAAAATATTCCCTTTATTGCTTCGCTTGGCAAAGCAGTCGCGGCGGCGAGAGACGAGCTGTAAAGGGGGCGGTTATGGCAAAAAAAGCGCCTGGGGCACTTCGCAAACCCATAACAGAAAAGCGTTTTGAAAAGCGCTTTCTTAAATATCTTGAACAGCCTGATGACAAAAAATTCTTTAAGTCGTGTTTTGCGAGCCAGGACGGAACTTACCTCATAAAGGACTCTCTTGACGACCAGGCCCTTAAACGGCTCAAGCCCTTGTACAAGGCAATTAAAAAGAACCGCCAGGGGGCGCTGCGCTTTCTCCCCGTCATCGTTTGTGCGGCTGTCATTGCCGGTATTGTTTTTTTTGTTACCGTGCTGATGAATCCCCTCATCGAAAGGGGTATAGAGCATGTCCTTGAGACGGTCTTTGAGGCCCGTTCCGATGTTGATAATTTTAGATTGTACCTCACGCGGTTCAGGGTAAGCATAGGCGGCATTACCGTGGCGGACCGCGACGAGCCTATGAAAAACCTCTTTCACATCGGGCGCATGGAATTCCGCCTTAATCCCAGGGCCATATTCAGGGGTAAGGTCTATATCGAAGAGATCAGGGCCGATTCCATAGCCTTTGGCACGTCCCGCACGGTGTCCGGCGAGCTTCCGGCGTACAAGCGCAAGGTAAAGCCTCCCAAAGAAGCAGTAAGCGCGCCGCCCCTTATTGACATCAAGAATTTTGACGCCAGGGCCCTGCTTGCCCAGGAAATGGATAAACTCCGCAGCCCGGCCGTCTATGACGAAGCGGCCGCTGCCTATACCGCGGCCCTTGAGGAATGGAAGGGCAGGGTGGATTCGGCAAAAGGCCGGGCCGGGGAACTTCAGGAAAGGGCAAGGCCGGTGCTGGCCATTAACGCCGGTTCCATGAACAACCCCGAAACCATTGCAAAGACCGTTGCCGATATAAGCGCCCTGATAAGCAGCGTACAGGCCGCCGCGAATGACGCCAATGCGCTTGTCTCTGGCGTGGAAGCCGATCTGCAAAAAGCAGTGGCCCTGGAACAGAGCGCCCGCGCTTCTATTACTGCCGATATCAATTACCTTAAATCCCTTGTCGATCTTGGAAGCGGCGCCGCCTTTAGCGCTCTTGAACCTTCTATCAGGGCCATGCTCAGCGACAGCGCCGAGCAGTACATTGCCTATGGCATGCGGGCCCTTGAGGTTTTCGAAAAGATCAAGGCCATGTCGGCGTCTATGCCCAAATCCGAAGCAGCCAAGGCCAAGCCTCCTTCTTTTAGGGGAAGGGACGTAAGCTTTCCTTCCCTGGTCTATCCCCGTTTTTTCCTCGGCACACTCGCGTCGGATTTTACCCTCTATGGCTGGAATTGGGCCTTCGAACTAAAAAGCGTAAGCTCAGAACCGGATCTTCCTGACGCCGTACTGCCCAATCAGCCTACGATTCTCAGGCTGAACGTAAGTGATGTGTCAGGCGAATCAAGCATGGCCATAGCCTTTGAGGGAAACGCCCATTTCGGGTCCGCTTCTACAGAACGCTTCAATACCGAATTACGCGGCAGCGGGTATCCTTTAAGTACCGGCCTGTTTTCCGCTATTGGTATTGACGCCTTTCAGGGACTTGGTTCGGCGGCCCTCGCGTTTTCGGGCCGCAAAAACGGCGACATTAGCGGCAGCGGCAATATCGCCATAAACGAAGCGCGTATTGCCGACCCCCGCGGCACCCTCGCCGAAGCGGTGGATGAGGCGATACGACAGGCCCAGGCGGTAAACCTCGGCCTCAACTACGAGTATATTGCGTCCGGCAAGGATGAATTTTCGATCAGCACCAATATCGCGAGCCTTGTAACCGACATAGTTAAACGCAGCGCCGAGCGTTATGTACGACAGGCTATGGCGGATATTGAAAGGGTTGTGCGGGATTACGCCACTGCCCAGCTTGAAGGAAAATTCATATCCAAAGAAGAACTTAATCTGGTCTTTAACGCGGCCAAAGGCGACCGGGACGCCCTCAACGGCCTCCAGAACACCCTCAACGACAAACGCAATGAGCTTGAGAGAAGGGTGCGGAACGCCGCCGAGGAAGCAGCCGCCGAAGCAAAACGCCGGGCGGAAGAAGAAATCAGAGACAGGGCCCGCGACGCCATCCAGGGCGGCGGCATCAGGCTGCCGTTTTAGGATCGGGCGGGTGTATAATTTTATAGGAAGGAGCGGTTTATGAGTATTATTGAGTATGTTGAAGCCAGGGAGATTCTGGATTCGCGGGGTAATCCCACTATCGAAGTGGATGTGGTACTGGAGGACGGATCCCTTGGACGGGCGGCGGTTCCTTCCGGGGCTTCGACCGGGGATTATGAGGCGGTGGAACTCAGGGACGGCGACAAGGGCCGGTATCAGGGTAAGGGAGTACTCAAGGCTGTTGATAATGTAAACAATATCATTGCCGCGGAGATAGAAGGGCTTGATGCGCTTGAGCAGGTTGATATTGACCGTACCATGATAGAACTTGACGGTACTGAAAATAAGGCCAAGCTCGGCGCCAACGCCATACTGGGTGTGTCCATGGCTACGGCCAGGGCGGCGGCGAATTATCTTGATATTCCCCTGTATAAATATCTGGGGAGTTTTCATTCCAATCTGCTTCCGGTGCCCATGGCCAATATCATCAACGGCGGCAAACATTCGGACAACAAGATTGATTTTCAGGAATTTATGGTCATGCCCGTAGGGGCTGAGTCGGTACGGGAGGCCATACGCTGGACAGCCGAGGTGTTTCATACCCTGAAAAAGCTGCTCCATGACGCGGGCAAAAACACCGCCGTTGGCGACGAAGGCGGATTTGCCCCTGACATCGGCAACGAAGAGGCTCTGGAATTCATCATGAAGGCTGTGGAGAAGGCGGGGTATAAGCCGGGCGAGCAGATAGCCATTGCCCTTGACTGCGCCAGTTCCGAGCTCTATGGCGAGGGCGACAAGAAGGGGTATAAATTCTGGAAGTCCAATCCCGGCAAGCTTTTTAGCGCCGATGAAATGATAGAAATCTACACCGGCTGGGTGAACAAGTACCCCATTATTTCTATTGAGGACCCCCTGGACCAGGACGACTGGGACGGCTATGTCAAGATGACTGCGTCCCTGGGTTCAAAAATCCAGATTGTAGGTGATGACTTTTTTGTTACCAACACCAAGCGGCTCGAAAAGGGCATAGCCATGGGCGCGTGTAACTCGATTCTCATCAAGGTAAACCAGATAGGCACCCTCACCGAAACCTACGAAGCGGTCGAGATGGCCAAGCGCGCGGGTTACACGGCGGTCGTTTCCCACCGTTCAGGCGAAACCGAAGACAGCTTTATAGCCGATCTTGTGGTGGCCCTGGAAACCGGACAGATAAAAACCGGCTCCATGAGCCGTACCGACCGTATCTGTAAATACAACCAACTGCTTCGTATCGAGGATATGCTGGAGGGTGTGTCCGAATATGCGGGGAAAAAGGCCTTTTACAGCATAAAAAAGTAGAGTATTCTATGCACCGTAAATTTAGCTTTGTCAGGCAAGTTGATTCATTGCCTGACAAGCAATTATGGCCGGAATTTTCTGACGGTTTAAACATGCCGGGGAATAGATAACAGGCGGTATATGACAGAGAAAAAGTTCGAAAAAGGCGAAATCATATTCCGGGAAGGCGATCTGGGAGACCTCATGTATATCCTCAAGCGGGGTAACGTGGAGCTTAGAAAGAAGGTCGAAAAGGGAGAAGTGGTATTAAAAGTCATTTCCAAACCCAGTGAGTTTTTCGGAGAAATGGCGGTTATTGATCACCGGCCCCGTTCCGCCTCGGCCATTGCTTCAACAGAAACCCTGGTTTTTGCGATAGACGGGCCTTCTTTCGAGAAGATGATTGTTTCCAACGGAACCTTCGC
>JAIRTD010000321.1 GCA_031255115.1 Spirochaetaceae bacterium
GTCGCCTGGCGGCGGGGGCATGGAAATGCGCCCCCCTTCGTTTTTTTTATTTTTGTCTGGTCAAAAAAATCGATTCCTGATAGACTGGTTTGGTTTCCGGTCGGCTGTTTATCCCCAAATAAGGAGTTATCGTGGTTGGGATAGTCTTTTTAGCGGTGTTCCTTGTCCTCATGACCTGTATAGGCGTCTGGGGTATGCGCAAGACCAAAACGCTGGGGGACTTTTTCCTTGGCGGGAGAACCCTTGGCCCCTGGGTTTCGGCGGTGGCTTACGGGACTTCTTATTTTTCGGCGGTTGTGTTTATTGGTTTTGCGGGGACTCAGGGTTGGCAGTTTGGCCTGACGAGTCTCTGGATAGCCGCGGGTAATGGTCTTATTGGAGCGGGGGCGGCCTGGCTGGTTCTTGCCCGGAGGACCAGGACCATGACTCAGACGCTTGACGCCATGACTATGCCGGAGTTTCTCCAGGAGCGTTACGGGGCAAAGCATTTAAAGCCTGTGGCGGCGTCGCTTATTTTTCTTTTTCTTCTTCCGTATTCGGCTTCGGTATTTAAGGGGCTGGGTCATCTTTTTGAAAAAGTCTTCGGCATACCGTATGATATTGCCCTCCTTGTTATGATTGCTTTTACCGGCGTGTACCTTATACTGGGCGGTTATTTTGCCATAGCGATTACCGATTTTATACAGGGGATTATCATGTTTGCCGGGGCGATCCTTTTGGTTCAGGTTCTTTCGGCCCAGGGCGGGGGCTATGTTGCAATGGCGCTCGATGCCGCCGAAGCCTACAAACTCCACATTGCTCCGGCAGAGCGGCCTTCGGCGCTTACGGTTTTTTCCCTGGTTTTTATGACGAGTTTTGGTACCTGGGGGCTCCCCCAGATGACCCAGAAATTCTACGCTATCAGGAATGAGGCGGTGATTCTCAAGGCGGCTGTGGTAACTACGGTTTTTTCTCTGGTGATTGGTTTTGCGGCGTATTCTACCGGCGCTTTTTCTCATGTGTTTTTTAATCTTGAAACCGTGCCAAGGGACGAGGCGGGGAAGGTTCTGTATGATCTGATTGTTCCGACTCTGCTTACCCAGCGTCTGCCCCAGTTACTTTTGGCCCTGATACTGCTCCTGGTGTTGTCCGCTTCGATGTCGACCCTTTCTTCTCTGGTGCTGGTTTCTTCGTCTTCCATTGCTATCGATCTCTATCCTGTCCGCATAGACACGAAGACCGGCAAAGACCGTTCGGTGGCGATGATGCGTTTTCTTTCGCTTATTTTTATTATCATTTCGTATTTTATTTCCCGTTTCCAGATCGGTATTATCGTATACCTCATGTCCCTTTCCTGGGGCGTGATTTCCGGTTCCTTTGCGGCGCCCTATGTGTTGGGGCTTTACAGCAAGAGGATAAGCAAGGCCGGGGCTTACGCGGGTTTGTTTACCGGCATGGCGTCCATGATAGTTCTCTTTTTTGTCCTGGGTTCAAACCGTTTGCCTCTGGCGGCGTCAATTTCTATCGCGCTTCCCTTTGTCATAACGCCTGTGGTGTCGGCTTTTACCACTCCTCCGCAAAAGGAACTGCTTGAGAAGATTTTTCCGGCAGCCAGGGAGAATGCGCAGACAAAATTAAACCGGCAAGAGCGCCGGAAGTAAAATGGAGAATCGATGTGAATGAATCAAGTCTAGTACTCCTGGGGGACGAGGCTGTTGCCCTGGGCGCTCTGCACAGCGGGGTGAGCGCGTCCTACGGGTATCCGGGGACGCCTTCTACGGAAATTCTCGAGTATCTTATTGCCGAACATGAAAAAGGCGGGCCCCTTGCCGCGTGGTGTACCAACGAAAAGACCGCCCTTGAGGCGGCGCTGGGTGTTTCTTTTGCGGGCCGCCGCGCCCTGGTAACGATGAAGCATGTCGGCCTCAATGTCGCTTCCGATCCTTTTATCAACGGCGCGCTTCTTGGTATCAAGGGCGGCCTGGTTATTGCCGTGGCCGATGATCCGGGCATGCACAGTTCCCAGAACGAACAGGATTCCCGTTTCTACGCGGCCTTTGCCATGATTCCCTGTCTTGAGCCCCGGAATCAGCAGGAAGCCTATGATATGACCGGGGAGGCTTTTGATCTTTCCGAAAAGCAGCGGCTTCCGGTGCTGCTCCGCATGGTAACGAGGCTTTCCCATGCCCGGTCGAGTATTATCGGCAGGCAGGCCAGGGAGCAAAACGTTCTTTCCAAAACCGAAGAAAAAACCAGGTGGATGCTTCTTCCCGCCTACGCGCGGAAAAACTACGACGCGCTTATCGAAAAGCAAAAAGCTCTGGCCGCCTGGTCCCAGTCCTATCCGGCAAACAGGCTTGAGCTTGCGGAACGGGATTTGAGCCTCGCCGTTATTACTTCGGGCGCCGGGGGAAATTACTACGAGGAAAATCTTGAAGATTTTGCCGTTTCCCGGAGCGGCCGCCTGCCCGCGCGGCTGCATATAGGGGCCTATCCCCTGCCGGGAGATTCAATCAGGCGGCTCTGCGAAAGGGCCGAACGGGTTTTGGTTATAGAAGAAGGCCAGCCCTTTATCGAAGAGAAGCTCAAGGGCATACTGCCCAACCGGGTCATCGTATCGGGGAAACTTGACGGCGCGTTAGTACGGAGCGGCGAGCTTGACCCGGATAATGTACGCGCCGCGCTGGGGCTTATTCCCCGGCAGAAGATACGGGTTAAAATCCCTCCGCTTCCCGGCCGGCCTCCCCAGCTCTGTCAGGGTTGTCCCCACGCGGACAGTTACCAGACTATCAAGACGGCCCTTGAAGGTCTTGATTCAAAGGCCGTGATGTCCGATATCGGCTGCTATTCCCTGGGCGCTCTGCCGCCCCACAGCGCCATAGAAAGTATTGTGTGCATGGGGGCAAGTATAGGCATGGCCAAGGGCGCCGCCGAATCGGGGATAAAACACGTTCTTGCCGTTATCGGGGATTCGACTTTTCTCCATTCGGGGCTGCCCGGCCTCATCGACGCAAAAACAGCCAATACGCCCATGACCGTGGTGATACTGGACAATTCCACCGTGGCGATGACCGGCTGCCAGGACACTATGGTTCCTTCGGCACAACTTAAAAGCCTGATCCTCGGCCTGGGCGTAGAAAGCGCCCACCTGCTCGAACTTGAGGCGAAGAAACAGCATCTCGAAGAAAACAGCCAAAGGCTCAGGAACGAAATACTCTACCCCGGACTTTCGGTGGTGATATTCAGGCGGGAGTGCCTTGAGGCGTTTCGCAGGCGGAAACACTCCACTTCCGCTTCTGGAGGCGCGGCATGAAAAAGGACCTTATACTCGCCGGGGTGGGAGGCCAGGGTGTGCTTTCCATAGCGGCCATCATAGCCCAGGCCGCCATTACAAGCGGCTTTACCGTGCGTCAGTCAGAGGTACACGGTATGGCCCAGCGGGGCGGGGCGGTGCTTGCCCATCTGCGCATGTCCGACGGGGCAATAGCGGGGGACCTTGTTCCCCAGGGGGGCGCGGACCTGATTATCTCAATGGAAATACTGGAAAGCCTCCGTTATGCGGCATGGCTTGCCCCCAGGGGCGCCCTGATTACCGCCGCCGAACCCCTGGTCAATATCCCTGATTATCCTGATCTTGAAGTCCTACGGAAGGCTGTATCTTCCTTTCCCCTGCACCGCATACTCGAAACCGAAACGCTTGCCAAAGAAGCGGGGCTGCCCAGGGCGGTCAATATGGTCATGGTAGGGGCCGCGTCGGCCTTCCTGCCTCTTGACGAAAACGTCATAGAAAAAGTTATCGGCCAGATGTTTTCCGGCAAGGGATTTTCTGTAGCCGGAGCAAACATTAAAGCCTTTAGGCTTGGCAGGGAACACGGAGCGGCGTGATGGAATATCAGTACTGGAACCCTGACGCGGAAAAACTTTCCAGGGACGAACTAAAAGATTTGCAGCTTTCCCGGCTTCGGGAAACCATTACGTATGCCCTGAGAACGCCTTTTTATAAAGAGCGGCTTTCCCGTGCGGGCATACAGAGTCCTCTCGACATTAAAAGCCTTGACGATTTACGCCGCATACCGTTTACCACCAAACACGACCTCCGGGACGGGTTTCCCTACGGGTTTTTAAGCGTGCCCCGAAAAGACGTGGTACGGCTCCACGCTTCGAGCGGAACCACCGGAACGCCGACTACCATTTATTATACGAAAGACGATCTTGAACGCTGGACAAACCTTGTGGCCCGCTGCATTTACAGCACGGGCTGCAATAACACCGACGTATTCCAGAACATGATCACCTACGGCCTTTTTACCGGCGGCCTTGGCTTTCACCAGGGGGGAGAAAAAGTAGGCATGCTGGTTATCCCGTCGGGACCAGGCAATACTTCCCGCCAGTTCCGCCTCATGCAGGACTTTGGAACCACTGTGGTTCACTCAACGCCGAGTTTCCTCCTCCATGTTGAATCAAAGATGCGGGAAGAAGGGGTAAGCCGGGACAGCGTCAGGCTTAAACGGGCCTTTGCCGGCGCCGAACCCTATTCGGAAGATACCCGCCGCCGCATAGAAGAACTGCTCCATATCGACGTGTACAATTCCTACGGCCTCTCCGAGATGAACGGCCCCGGCGTGGCCTTTGAGTGCCAGGCCAAAAACGGCCTCCATATCTGGGAGGACAACTACATCGTAGAAA
>JAIRTD010000020.1 GCA_031255115.1 Spirochaetaceae bacterium
CGCTACAACGCGCGCCATTCAGGCGGGGCGGCCGGAGGGCCTCACCCGGAAGATCTGGTTGACATGCAAAGCCTGAGCTTTTCCACGGGATACGGCGCGGAACGATTCTCGTGGCGGGCTTCGCTTTTCGGAAACCGCGCGGGCAATCATTATCTTTACAAGGACGACTACGGTTTCGCGCGGCGGAAAATAAGCAACGAGATACTGGACGGCGGCGGCGGCGCGTCCTTTGCCTGGAATGTGTCTGACACCGCGACCCTGCTTGTGGACACCAGGGCGTACTACGCAAAAAGAAATTTTCCGGTTACGCCTAATTCCACCGGGTACGCCGTAGCAAATGATTTTCAGATAACAGAAAACGTGGTTTTTAACGCGCCGCTTTTTTTCCGGGAAGACCTGGGAACCGAAGCGTCTTTAAGTTATCAATATTCCAATACCGGCTACGGAAGCGCCATAAAAAGTTTTGACCACTATCTTACCGGCATAAACCGCTGGAACTGGTATCCCGGCGACAAGGCGGTGCTTCGTTCAGGTTTTGACTGGCGTTTTTTGTATGTCCATACAGAAAGCGCAACAGAAACCACGCCTGTAAGAAAGAGCGGCCAGGGCGGACTCTACCTGACAGGAGAATACGCGCCGGTGAGGCAGTTTCTGCTAATCGCGTCGGTCAAGGGCGTTACCGACACAAAACAGATGACGGCGGTTCCCAAACTCGGCTTCCGCTGGGAACTCGCCCCGGAATTCGTCATTAAAAACAACTACTTTCGCAGTTTTAAATTTCCTGATTTTGACGACCTTTACTACCGGAGCCTTGACAATATCTTTGTGGGGAACCCGAATCTAAAACCCGAGGACGGGTTTGGCGCCGACTTGAGCGGAGAGTTTACGCCCCACGAAAAGTTCAATATAAGCGCTACACTCTACGGACAATGGACAGAAGATTCGATTCACTGGGTAAAAGAACCGGGCGGACGCTGGTCGCCGGAAAACATCGGAAGCGCCTGGTTTACCGGCCTGGATATACGGCCTGTTCTTAACTTGCCCATCAACAAAGCGGGCTTTGACCAAATAAAAATCGGCGCAAGCTATCAGTTTCAATTAAACTGGCTTTTGAGCGGAGACCTGGACTTTGCGGACAGTTACCGCATACCCTATATGCCGACACATATCATAGGGGCTTCTGTGGATCTCTCCTGGAAAACCGGTTCCCTGCTGCTGTCGGCCCATTACGAGACAAGCCGCTACGCCGATACCAGAAACCAGATACGCCTTGACCCGTACTGTATACTGCACGCAAGTTACAATCAGTCTCTGGGCAAAAACCTTACGGCCTTTGCCTCGCTGCGAAATATTCTAAACGCCCACTACGAATCCTTTGCGGGCTACTATATGCCGGGAATCAGCCTGACCCTGGGAATCAGGATGGCCTGGTCAAAAGAAACGCCCCGTGATGACCTTTTGGGCGAAGCGCCGGACCGGATCGAAGCACAGGAATAACCAGAAACACGGGCCAAAGCGCAAGGCGGCCCGAAGCGCAAGACAGCTTGTTCCGCCTTTACCGGTTTCGTTTTTTGAACAGTAAAAGCTCCGGGGCAGCGCCGCCTTTTTTCGGGATTTGCCCGCAGATTATTGTCAGGGGATACAAACATCGCGCCGATAATAATAGACAGAAAACGTTTTTTCAGTTATTTTTCAATTAATTGAAGAGGAGAGATTTATGGCGACTAAATGCCAATTCTGCGGTTCTACCGCCTACGGTCCCGGCTGCCCCAAGAGCACCAACGGCCTCCATGTACACCACGACAACGAAAGGCACTGTATTTATTGCGGTTCATCTTCCTACGGTAACGGATGCCTTCAGACCCCCACGAGGAAACACATCCACGGCCACGGCGGCGGCAAATGTATTTACTGCGGCTCAACCGAAAGCGGCATGGGCTGCAAACACAGCCCTATCGGAAAGCACGAGCAATAACGCCGCCTCGCGCAAAACATTCCGGCGGCTCATCGCGTCTTGTGATGAAGCTGCGCCAGGACGCCGGGCAGGGAAATACGCCCTGCCGGCAATAGAGTATCTACGCGCTGTTGTCCTTTCGCAGGGAGAACAGCAGGTTTAGTATAATTCCCACCACTGTAGCAAGGGCAACGCCCGCAAGCTGGAATTTAACGTCTTTGGTTATGTTAAAGGCAAGGGCGCCGTTTCCAATGCCGATGACGAGGATTACCGATGAAATGGTAAGGTTGCGCTTGTCCTTGTAATCAACGCCGCTTTCAACTATGGTACGCAGGCCACTTGAGGCAATAATGCCGAACAGGAGCATGGAGATGCCGCCCATGACCGGGGTGGGTATGGTGCGTATCAGTGCGCCGAATTTCTGAAAGAACGAAAGTATCACGGCGATAAGCGCTGCGCCGCCTATGACCCATACCGAATAGACTTTGGTGATGGCCATGACGCCGATATTCTCGCCGTAGGTGGTATTGGGCGGCCCGCCCCAGAAGGCGGCCCAGGCTGTGGCCAGTCCGTCTCCGGCAAGCGTGCGGTGGAGTCCGGGGTTCTTGTAAAAATCGCGGCCGACGACCTTGCTGGTTACAAGGGTATCGCCAAGATGTTCACAAATGGTTGCCAGCGAGACAATGACAAAGGTAAGCATGGGCACAAAGCTGAATTTGGGCACTGCAAAAGTGGGAAGGCCGAACCAGGGCGCGTTTCTGACTATATCGAAGTCGATTATTTTATACGCCGGAAAAATACAACCCATAATGAAGGTAAAAAGATACCCTACAACAAGGCCGATGAGTATGGGAATGATGCTGAAAAAACCCTTGAGGAAAATATTTGCTATGACGGTGATTCCCAGGGTAACAAAGGCGATAGAAAGCAGAACAAGGCTGTATTCGCCGTCCGCTCCGCCACCGCTCCGCATTGCCATGTTCATGGCGGTGGGCGCGAGGTTAAGGCCTATGACCACGATGACCGAGCCTATGACCACCGGGGGCAGCGCCTTGTCAAGCCAGGCGGTTCCGGCAATCCGTATGATGAGGCCGATTATACAATAGAAAATACCTGCCGCGACAGCGCCTCCCAGCGCATAGGGCATTCCAAAGGCGTCACCTACGGAAACAAGGACCGGAATAAAGGCAAAGGACGAACCAAGAAAAGCCGGGACCTTCGCGCCGGTCAGCACTATGTAGAGAAGCGTACCGGTTCCGGCGGTAAACAGGGCGGTTGACGGATTAAGGCCGGTAAGCAGGGGAACAAGTATGGTTGCCCCAAACATGGCAAAAACATGCTGTATACTCAGGGGAATCCACCGCCTCAGGGGCGGCCTCTCATGAGGTTCGATAATGTCTTTCTTCATATATCCTCCCATAATAAGTCGTTGTGCCAGAGTAGCAAGTTTTAGCGCCTCTGGTAAATACCCGATATTGACGCTCTGTGGAAAGTTCACCTATAGTGTAAAGGCAAATATGGGTAAAAAACATACTTTTGGGTTTATATTTTTGTTTTCTGTTCTTGCGGCGTTTGCTGCGGGCTGTGGCATCCTCGGTTCTCCGCAGGGAACAGGGGAAAGGCCGGGCAGCGGGAGGCGGGAAATTTCTATATTTATTACCAACGATGTTCATTTTCTTGCGCCTTCCCTGCATGATAACGGGCCGCGCTACAGGGCCATTATTTCCGGCCATGACGGAAAAAACACCGAAGCCCAGCCCGCCTTGCTTGGGGCCCTGCACAGGGCCGTCGAAACGGAAAAACCGGATATACTGCTTCTTAACGGCGATTTGACTTTTAACGGCGAGCGGGAAAGCCACGAATCTCTTGCCCGGTATCTTGGCGAACTGGAAAAAACCGGAACCAGCGTGTTTGTGCTTCCCGGAAACCACGATATTTCCAATCCCTTTGCCCGGAGCTTTTTTAATAATGAAGCCCGCGTTGTGCCGTCGATACGTCCCAGGGAATTTGCTTCTATTTACCGGGATTTCGGCTTTGCCGAAGCCCTTTCCCGCGACCGCGCCAGCCTGAGTTATACTGCCGAGCCCCTTCCGGGTCTGCGCCTCCTCATGCTGGACAGTTGTAAATATAAAAACAACACGGCCCGCGGTTTTCCGGAAGCCGGAGGGGCGTTTAGTCAGGCAACGCGGAGATGGATACGCGGCGAGGTTAAAAAGGCAAGGCAAGACGGGGCGCTGCTCCTGGTCAGCCTGCACCACAGTATCATGGACCACCACCCCATGGTTCACGACGGCTTTACAATAGACGACGCCGAGAGCTTTCAGGATCTCCTTGTTGAAGAAGGGGTACAGTTTGTATTGAGCGGTCACATTCACGCCCAGGAGATCAGCGTGCGGCAAAAAGAAGCCGGTACGGTCTACGACATAGCCACAAGCGCCCTGTCCGTGTATCCCCACCAGATAGCTTCTCTGGTAATTTCTCCAGGCGGCGCTTTGGCCCGGCCTTTACCTGCTACGCTTTTATCTGATACGCCTTTACCTGACGCGCTTTTATCTGAAACGCCTTTACCTGACACGGCTTTACAGGACGAGCCCTTACAGAACGAGCCAGCACAAGGCGCCTGGCGTTATGCGGTAAAACCCCTT
>JAIRTD010000090.1 GCA_031255115.1 Spirochaetaceae bacterium
GATATTCCCTGCCCATGACCATTTCTACCATGGGAATCCCTATAAACGCGCAATTCGAAAATATCAGGGCGTAACGGTGCAAATCCCGCTGCCGGCCCTTCAATCTGATCAGGGAAGGGTAAAAAACCGTCAATAACGCTGAAATGCCGTATACCAGGAAGGAAATCCCCAGGGTTTTTCCGGCTATGCCCAGTATAGCCGTGGAAAAAGGCCTTTGCAGCGAAACAATAATCAGACAGGGCATGGTAAGATTCATTACCAGCGCGGAAAAAGCAGAGGCGGCCCGGCTGTCTATGGCCTTTACCTTAACCAGGATAAAACCCGCCGCCATGAGAATAAAAAGTACCAGCAACTGACCGGCAATGCCCATTGTTACCCCTTTTCAGGCCGCGAATCAGCCTATTTCCAGTTCGTCAAGAAAGGTCTCGTCTATCTTCCGGTTACCCGATGTATAGCCAAGCCGCCTTTCGGGCCGGGAAGCGCCGTGAAAATCGCTGCCCGCGGTGATGCACAGGCCCAGGGAACGCCCCAGTTCTTCAAAGCGCCGGGCCGTTCTCTCCTTGGCGGTAGGATGCCAGGCTTCAATCCCGTCAAGACCCTTGTCCTTCCATTCGCGGAGCAGGCCGGGCAGACGGCCCCACGAAACATACAGGGACAGAGGATGGGCCAGTACGGCCTTGCCCCCGGCGTTATGGATAAGCTCCAGGGCTTTTTCAAGTTCCAAAGCGTCCCGGGGCACAAAAAGCGGCCTTCCCTTGGAAAGATAGGTGTCAAAGGCCTGGTGGATATTTTTGACCAGTTTTTTTTCTACCAAAAATGAAGCAAAATGCGGTCTGCCTACCACATTGCCTCCGGCGTATTTTTTAATGTCTTCATAGTCCCCATGAATATCCATTTTATCCATTATATCTAATATCTTGAAGTTTCGTTCTTCCCTGAGCCGGACAAGCCCCTCTATGGCTTCTACAAATTCCTTGCCCGGCCTGGTTAGGCCTAAGCCCAGGAGGTGGAACACGCCCCGGGTCGGGCGTTCTTCCAGGGACTGCGCCGGGTCTTCCTCCGGAAGCTGCGCCAATGGTTCAACCTTACGGTACCTGACCCAGTTTATCTCGAATTCCACGCCGGGTATAAACCTGATGTCAAGTTCCCGGGCCCGCTCCGCGGCTGCCTGGAGCCCGGCTATGGTATCGTGATCGGTTAGGGCCAGAGCGGAAAGCCCCTGGTTTTTGGCGGCTTCTACAAGGTCTTTGGGGCTCAAGGAACCATCAGACGCGCTTGAATGGGTATGTAAATCAATCATAACGATATAGCCTGACAACATTACCATAATATGATAAAATAGAGAACCAGGCTGTACAAACAGTCTTTTTTTGCCGAAATTCGAAGAAGGGGTCTGCTGATCGTTGACGGATTTGGTTTTGAACCATAAAATAAGGTATTGGAGGAAGGACGGTCCTAAATTGTCAAAATACACACTAAAAAGAGGAATACTGGTCAGTCCGGGTAAAAGGGCCGCTATGGGCAGTATTTCTATAAATGGAGAAAAGATAAGCGACGCGGGTTTCCCCCTGGAAATCGACCTGCAAAAAAATTCGTTTGTCTATCCGGCCCTTATCAATACCCACGATCATCTCCAGGGCAATTACCGCCCCGCGGTTGGTCCCAAGCCGGGAGAATACTATCTTACCTGGCTTCCCTGGGATAATGATCTAAAGGCTTCCAAAACCTTTACCGAGCGTTCCAAACTGACCAGGGAGGAACTGTATGCGTTTTCAGGGTACAAGTGTCTTTTTTCCGGCGTTACCACAGTTAATGATCACTTTCCCCAGGCCATAAACAAGGACATACTGCCAACCCTGCCCATACGGGCCATACTTGAATACGGCCTTGCCCATGAGGCGTCCTCCTACGACCTCAAATGGGGCGACGGTATCGAAGTAGAGCATAAACGGGCGGTAGAAAAACACTGGCCCTTTATCACCCACCTGTCCGAGGGTTTTGACAGCGAAGCCCAGGGCGGCGTACAGCAGCTTAAAAAACTCAAGGCTCTGGATAAACACAGCCTGCTCATTCACTGTATCGCCTTTAGTGACGACGACATAGCCGAGGTGGCCAAAGCCGGAGCCAGTGTTTCGTGGTGCGGCTTCTCCAATATGTTCATGTTCAATGTTACCTGCAAGATACGAAAGATGCTCAAGGCGGGGATTAACGTAACCATAGGAACCGATTCGTCGGCTACCGGGACGGCCAATCTGCTGTCAGAAATAAAATACGACCGGGATCTGTACCGGAAAATGTACGGCTGTGATCTGCCGCCAAAAGTCATCTTCGAGATGATTACCATTAACGCGGCCAGGGCCTTTTGGCTCGATAAAAAACTCGGTTCCCTTGAAAAAGGCAAACTTGGCGATATATTGGTAGTTAAAGGAAGGCACAGCGACCCGTACGAAAATCTCGTATCCGCCGCGATGGAGGATATAGAACTCCTTACCCTGGCCGGTAAGCCCCTCTATGGGGAAATGCGTTTTCTTGATCTTCTGGGCGGAAATCTTCCGGCAGGGTATACGGTCATAACAGTCGCGGGAAGGCCCATGTTTGTTATTGGCGATCCGGCCCGTCTCTATACCGAAGCCCGAAAAAAGATAGGGTTTAAAAAAGTCCTTGATTATCTTCCCTTTGAACCAGAGGGCGGGACCGTTTCCGCGCCGACGAAGGGGTAGGAAGGAACCGGATGCCCAAAGCGCTGCAATACAGATCAGGCTCTCTTATCTATTTTCAGGGCGACGCCGCCGAACTGGTCTACATACTCCAGCAGGGCAAGG
The DNA here is from genome assembly GCA_031255115.1 of Spirochaetaceae bacterium. GTDB lineage: Bacteria > Spirochaetota > Spirochaetia > Treponematales > Breznakiellaceae > JAIRTD01. Next base: position 2,823 of record JAIRTD010000090.1, read on the forward strand.
TAAACCTTACCTATCAGGATATTGAAACCGGAGAGGACATGCACGACCCGGTGCAGCCGGGAGAATTTTTTGGCGTCAAATCCGCTTTGGGCCGCTATCCCCGCGAAGAAAACGCCGTAGCCATGCAGGACAGTTCCCTGGTGGCCTTTACAGTCCCTGAATTCGAAAAAATGGCCATGGCAAATACCAGAATCATCATGAAGATGCTCAAGGTATTTTCCAACCAGCTTAGACGTCTCCACAAACAGGTTTCAAACCTGATGGAAAAAGAAGAAACCCAGAATTCCGAGGCAGGGCTTTTTAACGTAGGCCAGTATTACCTCAAGAACAAACGCTTTTCCCAGGCCAAGTATGTTTTTGGCCGTTACCTTACCTATTATCCTTCCGGACGCAACGCCGCCCAGGCGGCCAAATTTCTGGAAGTGGCGGAAACCTCCCTGCTCCGCTACGGCAACGGCAAGGGGCCGGGCATAAGCGGCGGTCCGGCCATGGCGGCCCCGCAGAAACAGGGCGGCGATATGTCCGATGCCGCCAAAGCCTACTACGACGCGGTAAGCCTTGTCTCCCAGGGAAAATACCAGCAGGCCTATCTTTCCTTTAAAAAGATTGAAGGGGCCAATCTCGACCCCGAATACGCGGCAAAAAGCATCTATGAGCTGGGGCGCTGCCTTTATCTTTTGGGCAAGTACGAGGACTGTATCCAGCATTATACCCAGATGATAGCCAGATATCCCAAACACCCCGACCTTGGCGACGCCTTGTTTTTTATGGGCCAGTCCTACGAAAAACGGGGCAATAGGGACCAGGCGGCCATGTTCTATAAAAAAATACTCTCTTTAACGGCCAGCGAAGACTCGGCAACCCATATCAAGGCCAAACGGGCCCTTAAAGCATTGGAGGCATAGCAATGGCGGGTATGGATCTTGCGGCCTTCAGCCGTTTTGCGAAAATATACCAACCCGGAGAAATGATTTTTTCGGAATTTGAACCGGGAGATACCTTTTACCTGATTCAGTCGGGCAGGGTAGAACTGGTTAAAATCATCGGCGATGTAGAAAAAACCCTGGACATACTTCAACCTTCGGAAATGTTCGGTGAGATGGCCATACTGGAAAATTCCCCCCGCTCCGCCACGGCCATAGCCCTGGACCTGGTCAAGGTGCTGGAATTCAACAGTCAGAATTTTGAAATACTCATGCTGGGAAACCCCCAGATAGCCCTCAAGCTCCTCAAAATGTTTACCAAGCGCATATACGACTCAAAACGCCGCTTTATGATACTTACCCTGGACGATGACCAGGCAAAACTTGCCGACGTCTTCCTCATGCTTGACGAGACCCAGACCAATATCGATAAAACAACAGAACGAAGGGAATTTAAAACCTCTGTTGACGATGTGGCCCACTGGGCGGGCATGAGCGTTACCCAGACCAGGGAAACCCTCAACCATTTTGTTACCCAGCGCCGTATGGAACTCTACCCTGACCGGGTC
>JAIRTD010000093.1 GCA_031255115.1 Spirochaetaceae bacterium
TTCTATGACCAGGCGGCTTTCGGTCTGACCGTGCCAGACAAAGCGACGGGAATCAAGGTAGGTCCGCGCCCGCAGGGGCCGGTTGGGCAATTCTCCAGGCGGCGGGGCCTCCGGCAGCGGGGCTGTTCCGGCGGCGGGAACTGCCGCTGTTCCGCCCGTGGCCGTGTTAGCCGCTCCGCCAGACACTGTTCCGGCTGCTGTTTCCCCGGCGGCATGGAAGGCGGGGAGGGCCAGAACAAGGCAGAAACACAGGCCGCGCCAGGCCGGGGGAAGGCCGCTTCTCTGGCGGCGCTTTTGCCTCACAGTTTTTCTCCATAGTAAATGCCGGCCCATTCCCAGCGGCCGTGTATTTCGGGGTCTGAGGGAAAGTATATTTTTCTGAAATAGAGATACCAGACTGAAATGTACTGGGACCAGCCCCAGGTTCTGAGGTACGCTTCATTGGCGTTGGAACTGGAATCAAGTTCGGCCTGGTAGCGTATGCGGTTTCCCGCTATAAAGTCTGAAAAGTTGAATTCGGCCATTCCCGAACCTTCGGTTTTTTCCTGCTCCCAGGACCGGGCAAAAAACCCGACCCTGGCCCTGATCCGGGCGATCTGCGCCCCGCTGCCTGAATCTATGGCGGCCTTTACCGCCCCGGTCAGCGCGGGGAGACTTTCGTAGGTCCAGTTCTTGAGGGAATCGTTAAAATCCACCAACTGCTTGGCGTATCCCAGGGCGTCGGCAAAACCGGGAATCTGGGTGTTAAAATACGGGAGAAACTGCGTATAGCTTTGAATGGCCGCGTCCCATTCGCCTATTTTTTCGTAGGCCTGGCCGAGCATAAAGTAGGCAACGCCAAAATCAATCTTGTCCGAAAACCGGGAAATCAACGCCTGGTAGTATTCAACCTGCTGTTCCGGTTTACTGGTAAGCTCTATGAGCTGCTTTAGGCTTACCAGGTGTATTGATTCGTTCCGTACCGGCGAAAGGTCAAGGTCAGGGTAATTTTTTACAATGCGGTCAAAGTACAGCGCCGCCATGGGGTAGGCTTCCTTCTCCTTGTAGGCGTAGGCGCTCATAAAAAGGTAGTAGCTGTTGTAGGGGTCTTCGGGATGCCTGTCCACCCAGGACGTGAGAAAATTTATCAGCCTGTTGTATTCCTTCGCCTTGATATATTCGTTGGCTATTTCGCGGACTATGGCAAAACGGCCCTCGCCGGAACTAGTCTCCGCGTCCAGAAGGGAAAAAAGATCGGTAAGGACCCCGGCGGAATTACTTTCTTTGAGCACATAGTAGTTGTATTCCCTGCCCCGGAGGGTGTGTCCGTCCCCGTTGTTTTCGCAGGAAGCGAGCGGGATACAAAACGCCAAAACCATCCAGGGGAAAAAAGCCGGTCGTTTTTGTGATATATGGGGGATAAATTTGCCTGTTTGTCTCACGATTTAATGCTAACACAGGGAGCTTCCCATTGGCAAGAGAAGTACTCTCTTGCTATACTTATTTTAATTATGCAGTCCACAGACATCACAGGGCGAGGAGGACCCGCCGGACGCCGTAAAACCACGGCAAAATATGTTTTTATGCTTGGCCTCCTGTTCATGCTTTTGGGAAGCGCCCTTTTGCTCGCTTCCATGACTGACTCGTCCCGGCTTCCGGTGCTGGGCTCTTTTCTGGTCGTTGTAAGCGGCGTCGCTCTTGCCGCCCTGGCGATAAAACTTAACCGCCGTTCGGTGTACCTTTTTTTCGCCGCCTTTTTTATCCAGATGGGCCTCTTTCTTTTTCTCAGCGCGGTACATGTTATCAGCGAACCCTTCTCCCGGCTCTGGCCCCTGCTTTCAGTCTTTGCCGGTCTTTCGCTTATACCTTCGGGCTGGCACCGCTACCATGTTTTAAGGAGCCGTTATGTGGTTCCCGCCGGGGCCTTTGTGTTTCTCGGCTGTATGCTGCTGCCCTTTTCTCTCAAGATGCTTCCTTTTTCTTTTGCGCGCTTTATAAGCGCCTGGTGGCCCCTGCTCATCATACTGGCCGGGCTGATTCTGATGCTCATTGCCCTTAGTTCCAATAACCGGACGGAGGACTAGTTTGAAGAAGCGTCCGGACCGGCTTCCGGGGCGGTATATTTTTCTCTGGTTCTGTTTCCTTTTTCTTTTGCCCGGCTGCGGCGGCGGCGCCCAAAAAATCACCGAAACCCCGATTGGCGGCCAGGGGCCCGCCGAAAACCCCGCCGCGCCGAGGACCTCGGGCGGCATAGCGGACGAGATCCGCTCCCTGGTAGAAAACGGCAGCCCGCCTTCGCTGCTCCGGGCACTGGACCTTATACGGAGCCGCGATCTTGGCGGTTCTGAATTCGGCAGAACCATGAACGCCGCGGCAATTACCTTTATGCGGCAGCTCTACCCGGACATTCAAACCCAACTGCCTCCCTTTGACCCGCCCCAGACCCATAGCTATACCCGTATCATCAGAGACGCTGAACGCGGGGTATATACGCCGCCGCCGCCGAATTCCCCGGATTATCTTGAATATACGCTGCCCTTCCTCGCCTATCTCTCCGAAACCAGGCCGGAACGGCTTTTGAGCGCCCTGCCCGACCTTACCCGGGCGCAGGAACTAAAAGGCGACGCGATTCCGGCGCTTTATTTTCAGGGCCTTGTATACGAACGCTCAGGCCGCATCGCCGAAGCCCGGGACGCCTATACAAGAACCTATGAACTTTCCGGCGAATGTTATCCCGCGGCCCTGGGCTTAAGCCGTATTATGTTGAAGGGCGGGGATATCCAGGGCGCCATACGGCTTTTAACTGAATTGATCACCAGAAACCCCGACAACATGGCCATAAAACGCCAGCTTGCCCTGGCCTATTACGAAAACCGCGACTGGTCCCGCTCCGAGCAGGCAGTGGCGGAAATACTCCAGCGAAACCCCCGGGACGGCCAGTTCCTGCTCATACGCGCCCATATTATGGTTGAACAGGGACAGTTCCTCCAGGCCCAGGCGCCCCTTGACCTCTACGCCACCATTGATACCGGAAACTGACTCTACCTCATGCTCCGGGCCAGGGTTCAGGCCGAAGGTTACCGTAACCGGGACGCCGCGCTGAACTACCTTCGTTCCCTGCTCCGCGCCCATCCTGATGATGAAGAAGGAGCCGTATACGCCGCCGGCCTCCTTATGGAGTCCCACCGCAGTGAGGACCAGGCCGAAGGGCGGACCCTGATGCAGCGCCTTCTCTCAAGCGGAAACGCCTCGGCAAGTATCATTGATCTGGCCCTGGCCGACGCCATACGCCGGGGGGCCTTTAGGGACGCCCAGGGCTACCTCGACACCCTGCTCACAGAACGCCGTTCTTCCCGCGACCTCCTCAACGCCTATACCGTACAGCGGGGTCTGGGAAACAACGCCCAGGCCCTCTCTTTTGCCAGGGAACTCTACGAACGGGACCCTTCCAACGAAGAAGGCGCCGCGGCCTATATTTCGGCCCTCATCGATACCGGCCGGCGTGATGAAGCAAGCCGCATGATAGAAAGCCGCCTGGCCTCCCTCCCCGGAGGCACTCTTAAAAGCAGGTATTACTATCTGCGAAGCAGAATACGGAACGGCGACGAATCAGTTATGAACGACCTCAGATCAAGCCTCTTCGAGGACCCCCGTAACCTCGAAGCCCTCATCGCCATGTTCGAAATCTACCACCGCCGCCGCGACGAAAGGAGGGCAGTGTACTACCTGAAACAGGCCCTGGCCCTCTCCCCCGACCATCCGCAACTCCAGCGCTACCAGAGCGAATACGCGAATCTCCTTGGCACGGCATTTTAGCGCAACGGTTAAACAAGAGAACCGCTATTGAGCGGACCCTTAGAGCTTTTCTATTTCTTCTTCGGAAAACCCGGTTACCAGGGCTATCTCTTCCGCCGAATACCCAAGCTCCTTCATCTTCCTTCAATAACTCGTTCACCAGGTCCCTCCTTTCCCGGTCCCCCACATACCGGAAAAATAGCGCCCACTTCTCTCCTTCACTTAGGTTCGATAGCTCTTTTTTAAGCGGCGCTTCTACCTTGCTTAATTCTACCACAA
>JAIRTD010000098.1 GCA_031255115.1 Spirochaetaceae bacterium
GGCGGCAGTTTATGCCCTGCGCGTAAACGCCGCTGCCCTGGCGTATATGTTTTTCATCATACCCATGAACCTTGGCCGCATTGCTTCGGCCCTTTTGAAGCTGCGATTTCCGCCGAAACTGGCAGCCCTCCTCGTTCTTTGCTACCGTTACCTTTTTGTCATGTACGAAAGGGTTTTTGTTTCAGTATTGTCAATGCGTCTGCGTTCTCCACGGCGGGGAACCCTGTTTGCCTGGCGTTCCTATACGGCGGTTTTTGCTTCGGCGCTGTTATCCGCAATATTCCGCTCAAAAAAAGTTTCCCTTGCAATGCGCATCCGGGGCTTTGACGGCAGTTTTCCCATTACCACAGTCTTTGGGTGGAATCTAAAAGACAGCCTGGTTTTGGCAGCGGTCATATGCATTGCTGTTTTACTGCTTCTTATTGATACGAGCTTACGTTGGAACATCTAAGGGTAGAGGGCCTTTCCTACGGGTACGACTGCGGGGAAGTGCTTCACAACATCAGTTTTTCTGTAGAGAAAGGCGAGTGCCTATGTATAGCCGGGGCCAATGGGTCAGGTAAATCAACGCTGCTCGAATTACTGGCCTCCTGCATGAAGCCCCGGAAAGGTTCAATAACCATAAACGGCGTTTCTATAGCAAAGGAAGCGCGCAAAACAGGCATCGTGTTTCAGGAACCGGATAATCAGTTTTTTATGCCCAGCGTTTGGGAAGATGTTGCCTTTGGTATCATGAAGAAGGGCGTTACGGCGGAAACGGGCCGGGAGCAGGCGCTGGCGGCGTTGAGGCTGACCGGCGCGGAACACCTTGCAGAGCGTCCGCCGCACCGGCTTTCGGGCGGCGAAAAGCAGCGGGCGGCTCTGGCATCCATGCTCATCATGGAAAATGAAGTATTGCTCCTGGACGAACCTACCGCTTCCCTTGATCCAAGGGCCCGCAAAAATATCATCGCCTTACTAAAAGGCCTGGACCGTACAAGAATAATCGCAAGCCATGATTTGGACATGATGCTGGAACTGGCGGACCGTGTTATTTTTTTGCATAACGGAACCCTCTCCGCCCAGTCCCCTGTTCCGGGCCTGCTCTTTGACCGGGAGTACCTCGAAGGCATAGGGCTGGAACTGCCCCTTGGCCACGGAGCTTCCTTCGGGTAAGGCTGCCTGTTATAGGTCCTGCTGCTTCCGCATATTTTTTTCGCTGAGGCCGAAGCTCTCCTCGCCGTGGCGGTATTCTTCGCCCGCAGGTTCAACATGAACCATAATGTCATAGACATTGTCGATACGTTCTTTAATGGCCTTCTCAACCCTGGTGGCAATGTAATGGGCTTCCCGGACCGTAAGGGCGGGGTCAACTTCAATATCAATGTCAATGTCCCAGAAACCGCCTACGCGGCGCATGCGGGTGCGGTGGGGATTGCCCGCGCCCTTGACCTGCCTCACCGCTTCAAAAAGCTTCTGGTACGGTTCGGTTCCGCTGGTTCCGTCCATGAGTTCTACATTGGCCTCGGTAAAGATGCCGATGGCGGACTTGATGACCCAGAGGCCGACCAGCATGGCGGCTATGGAATCAATGGCCGCTTTGCCGGTGATGCTGGCGGCAACAAGGCCGGCAAGGACCCCTGCCGAAATAACCACATCGGAACTCATGTTTTTTGCGTTGGCCTTGAGCATGGCTGATCCGGCTTTTTTCCCCAGGGCAAACTGGCTTGCGGCAAGGAGTATTTTTCCGCCTATCGAGATTCCGGTTGCCACAAGCGCCAGGGGTTCGGGAATTGCGAGCTCTTTTCCCGAAAGAAGATTCGACGCGGCCTTGAGTACAAGCTGGGCTCCGGCGAAAAAAAGCACAAAGGAGAGCAGGGCGGTGGCTACGGTCTCTTCTCTGCCGTGGCCCCAGGGATGATCCGTGTCGGCCGGCCGGGCAATGATGCGGGCCACGATCAGGGACATGATCGCGATAAGCACGTCAATTGACGAATCAATGCCGTCGCCGGTTACGGCGAGACTCCCCGCACGGAGACCGAGAATAATTTTTACCGCCGCAAGGAGGGCGTTTCCAACAAGGGCGATAAGGGAGGCAAGGCGTATAAGCCTGGCCCTGTTGTCCTGGGTTTTGTTCATGGCGTTTTTTATTCGTCCTTATTATAAATAGTATTATCAATTATCATGGTTGGCGAGTACCAGGCGCTTGTAGGTTTTTTCGTCAATGGGGTAGAGCTGCACCACAAGAAGCGCCCCCAAAAGCACCAGCGCGGGAAGAGGACCGATAATGATTCTGATAGCCAAAAGAGACTTTGTCCCTTGTACCACATTGGCTATATAGCCGCCCAGGTCAAGCACGCGGCCGGAAAGAAAAAGGGCCAGGGCCGTACCCAGCTTGGACACAAAAGTCCACATACCGTAGTAAGCGCCTTCCTTGCGTTCCCCGCTTTTTACCGCGTCAAATTCTATCGCGTCAGGAACCATGGCAAAAGGCGCTACATAGCTAAAGCCCACGCCGATTCCCGCATAAACCATGAGCCCCATAAAGAACGCCGTTCCCAGCCGGTGGCCCAGAAAAAAGATAAGCGTACAGCACGAGGCGAGTATGGCAAAGCAGATTTGGTAGGTTTTTTTCTTCCCTATATATTTTGAAACCAGCACCGATACGGGAATAAAAATCATGGCAACAAGGAGGAGCAGCCCCATAGAAGGAAAGGCGAGGTCTTCTCTTCCATATATATACTTGACATAGTACACCAGTATGCCCTGAAGCAAGCTAATCCCCATAATATGAAGCGCATAGGCCAGGAGGAGAAACACAAAGGGCCTGTTGCGGAAAACCGCGCCGTAGGTGGCAAAGAAACCTTCTCTTGGATAATCCCTGCGGCTGTGGGGCTTTTCCCTGGTTCCAAAAAAAGTTATCAGGGTAGTAACCATGATGAGGCAGCCCAGTATGGCGCCCAGGGCGGAAAAGCCCGTGCGTTTGTCAGGAAAGCGTTCCACAATGGGTTGTACCGCGGCCGCGCCGATGAGGGTTCCAAAAACCGCGCAGCCAAAGCGGTATCCGTTGAGGCTGGTCCTTTCGTGATAGTCGCCGGTAAGCTCAGGGGTCAGGGAAGAATAGGGAATATTGATGATGGTTCCCGCCGTATTGAGGAGTATGAGGGCCCCGGCGGCCCAGAGCGTAAGCAGCCTGGGGTCCTGTATGGAAGGACTGGTAAAAAAGAACCACATGGCCAGCGCCATGGGCAGCGCGCCAAAAAGAAGATACGGCCGCCTTCTTCCCCAGGGCGAGCGGGTACGGTCGGAAATATACCCCATGAGGGGGTCGGTTACCGCGTCCCAGACCTTGCCTATCAATCCGGCCAAACTAACCAGGCCCGCCGCAAGCCCCACCGTATCGGTGAGGTAGTTAAGGCTCCAGAATCCGATGACCGTAAAAAAAAGATTGCCCCCCAGGTCGAAAATCCCAAACCCCAGTTTTTGAGACACGCTGAGTTTTTTTGAAGCCATACAACCCCCGCCCGGTCCTTGTTAGAATTTTGGTAAATTCACTCGCACTATAAAGCTAGCATAAAGATTTTCATTGCTTTTTACCATACCTTTCTATATACTTATCCTATTATCGCCCGGGTGTTCCGGGAAACAGTAAAATGGAGGATTAAAAATGAACAAATGCGTACGGTACGCCGGTATGATTTTTGGGTGTATTCTGGTTTCGGCTCTGCTTATTGCCTGTGGCGGCGGAAAATCCAACAAACTCATGGTATATGCCGCACTGAATGAGGATGAAGTTGGAACAATAGTCGAAAAATTTAAAGCCGATACAGGTATTGAGATTGAATATATTCTGGGCGGCGCCGGTGATATGTCCGCCAGGGTGCAGGCCGAAAAGGCGTCTCCCAACGCGGATATACTGGTGGGTGGTTCGGTGGATATTTACGGTCCCCTTGCCCAGGAAGGCCTTTTTGAGCCCTATGATTCTCCCAACAACGACAATCTGGATGCCCGTTTTAATGATCCAAACCATCTCTGGCAGGGGTGGTACATGGGGGTTCTTGGCCTGGTGATTAACCGGGACCGCTTTAGGGCTGAACTCGCCTCCAAGGGCCTGAATTACCCAACAAGCTGGGATGATCTTCTTGATTCCCGGTACTACAATGTATTTGTTACCTCGAATCCGGTAACCGCCGGAGGGGCCTATATTTTTGCCGCCTGCCAGATTTTCCGCCTTGGCGAGGCCGGCGCCTGGGATTATTTTAAGGCGCTGGATAAAAATGTGCATCATTATTACCGGGGCGCCGGTGAATGTATACTTCCCGTGTCCACCGGGGAATTCATCATCGGCATGAGCTGGGTACATGACATTTACAAGCAGGTTAAGGCCGGTTACCCCATTGATGTCGTGATTCCGCAGCAGACCGCCTATGAGATAGGCGGCGTTGCCGTGGTAAAGGGCGGCAAAAATACCGAGAACGCCAAAAAATTTGTTGACTGGCTGCTCACCGAACCCATAGGCCGGATGAACACCGAAAATTCAAACCGGTATTCAGTACTGGCGTCAGTCCCTTCTCCCGAAGGACTACCTAAACTTGATGATGTAAATCTGGTAGACTATGACCGGACCAGGGCGGCGAATATGAAAAACGCCGTAGTCGAACAGTTCGACAGGGATATTGTTTCCAGGCGCCAGTAAACAGGGCTCAAAAAACACGGGCTGGTTATTCCCTGATATTTTGAAGATGTCAGGGAATTCCGATGGTAACTGTTTGTCATGTAATGAATTAATTAATTCCTTACATGGCAAATTTAAATCTATGGAATATAAAAAGACCTGCCCGGACAGCTTTTTACCGCAAACGGATTCAGGGCCGGAGCTTTACCCGGCCCGTAGTGGATTTTTGTTCTTCTGCATTGAGGAGGAGGCGCTATGCCTGTCATCGCGGCAAGTGAACGGTTTAAGGAATTCAAACGGCTTCGTAATGAGCCGCTGCTTTTGGCGCTTATTCTTGTAATTATCGCCTTTACCTGTTACTTTGTAATCTGGCCGGTATGGCGTCTCATTACCATAGCCGAATTCTCAGAATACAGCATACTGCTCCGCACTCCCCGCTGGATACGGGCCCTGTGGAACAGCCTCTACATGATGGTGGTTTCAACAGTTTCCTGTACTTTTGTGGCCTTTGCATTTGCCTATACCATCACACGGCTCGATGTTCCGTTAAAAAAACTTTTTCGTTTTATCGCCCTCCTGCCGGTGGTCTCTCCGCCCTTTATTGTGGCTCTTTCGTATATTCTGCTTTTCGGCGTTCAGGGCCTGGTTACCAAAAAACTTCTGGGACTTCAAACCGACATATACGGGCGCTTCGGTCTGTGGATAGTGCAGACCGTTACATTCTTTCCCTATGCGTTTTCGGTGATTTTCGGGGTAATCAACAAGATTTCGCCCAATCTGGAATATGCCGCCTACAATATGGGCGCGTCCCGGTGGAAGGTGTTCAAGGATGTGCTGTGGCCCCTGTGCCGTCCCGGCGTCGCGGGCGGCGCTCTGATGGCGGCCATTCAGGTTCTTACCGATTTTGGCAACCCCATCATGATAGGCGGCGATCTTGCCCTGCTTCCCACCGAGGCGTATATGCAGGTTGTAGGCTGGTATGATATGAAAACCGCCGCAATCCTTGCGGTGCTGCTTCTTGTCCCTTCCTTTGCCATTTTTATCATACAGCGTTTCTGGGTAGGAAAGAGGTCCTATGTTACCATTACCGGCAAGGAAGTTTCCCTCACGCCCTATCCTCCCCATCCCCTGGTTAAATGGGGCATGTTTGCCTTCTGCCTTTTTATTTCGCTCTTTGTGCTTCTTGTATATGGAACCCTCTTTTACGGTTCTTTCGCCAAGACCATAGGCTATGACTGGAGTTTTACCTTGGCAAATTATTCGTATGTATGGGAAAAAATAAACCAGATTATCAACAGCATACGATTTTCCGCACTGTCGGCCCTTTGCGCCGCCTTTTTGGGCATGATACTGGCCTATATCGTGCATAAAAAACAGGTAGGCATAAACCGCTTCCTGGATTTTCTCGCGGTAGTCCCTTCTGCTGTTCCGGGAATGTTTTTGGGATTAAGCTATGTTATAGCATTTAACGCGCCGCCCCTCAAGCTGACCAATACAAGTTTTATCATGGTGCTGGCCCTTATGTTCTGGAATCTTCCGACCTGTTATTCGGCAAGCGTTGCCGGCATACAGCAGATCAGTAATTCGGTAGAAGACGCCGCGCTAAATCTTGGGGCAAACAGCTTCCGGAGTTTTAAGGATGTCATGCTTCCGCTTTTGCGGATACCCTTTATTTCGGGCTTTGTCCTGTCCTTTCTCCGCTCGGTTACCTGCCTGAGCGTAATTATTTTTCTTTATGCCCCCTCCACGGCAGTAGGAACCGTGGCGGTCCTTGGCCTTGTGTCCTACGGTCAATGGGGAGCCGCGGCAGGCTTTACCGTTGTGCTTATTTCCATTGCCTTTGCGGTACTGTACGCGGCGGACGCAGTTCTTAAAAAACTGGGGGCCAGCCTCAATCTGTTGTAGGAGCATGCTGTGAATGACCAATACATTGAATTTCGGAACATAACCAAACGCTTTGACGCTGTTACTGCCCTGGATAATATATCCCTTTCTATACCCCAGGGCTGCTTTATGACCCTTTTGGGTCCTTCGGGCTGCGGCAAGACTACCCTGATGCGGCAGTTGGCCGGTTTTTCCGAACCGGACTCAGGCGAAATCTATCTTAATGGCCGCCGGGTCAACGGACTTCCGCCCTACAAGCGGGGGACTCCCCTGGTGTTTCAGGAATACGCCCTGTTCCCCCACATGACGGTATACGAGAATATTTCCTATGGGTTACGGCT
>JAIRTD010000134.1 GCA_031255115.1 Spirochaetaceae bacterium
CTTCTATAAAAACATCATAGGAAAGAAAGGCCATGCCCAGGGACGCGGCAAGCCCGGTAAAAAAAGCATAGACCGTCCACTGGGCGGAAAAGAGAAACCAGAGCAGGAAAAGAAATATCCAGGTCAAAAAAACCCGGAAAAGCCTCCATTTTTTTCCGGCGTCCATGCCTACTCCCGCTCATAGATCAGGGCCGTCAGGGCGCCGGCGTCAGAAGCGGCGCGGAGGCCGTCCCTGAAATCTTCGTCATGAAGCAGCCGCGCCAGCTTGGAAAGGAGTTTTAAGTGCGCGGCGGTCTCTCCCTTGGGACCGGCGATAAGAAATATCAGATCTACCTTCTGCCCGTCCTCAGCCCCAAAATCAATCCCCTGCTTGAGCGTAAGGGCCGCAAACATAAGGGAACTTACCGCATCACAGAGCACCTGGGGAACCGCCGCCCCGTGCCCTATACCGGTAGAAGCAAGCGCCTCGCGCCGGGTAATCGCCTCGCGCAGTTTTTCAGCGTCCAGAACCTTCCCGCCCCGGCCGAGTATATCAACAGCCGCGGCAAGGGCGGCGGCCTTGTCCTTTACTTCAACCTGAACCGCGGCGGTAACTTCACTGAAAATTTCCTTAAAATCAGCCATGATTTTTGTTACTCCTCGTTCTTATCATGGTACAGACCGTGCGCCCAGTCAACCGGGAGAGTAAACATTATACCGGTCCCCGGTTCGTTCAGGGGACCTATGGCTCCTTCTATCAGCGGGAGCAGCGTGGAAATAACCTTTTCATCATGAATAACCGAAATAATGGTCTTATTGTAGGGTTTATTCCCCTTCATAAAGTCCTTAAAGTCGGCAAAGAGCGGTATCTCATAGGTAAGAAAGCGGCCCATACCCTCCGAATCCAGGATCGTAGCCCCCGGAACCCCGGCCTCCACATAGGCCTCCATCACTTCTTCGAGAAATTCTTCCTGATTAAGTACAAATACTAAAAGCTTCATAATGTATAAGCCTATACTATTAGGCTGAATTTCTATTTTGTCAAGTTTTTTCTGCGATGAATTATCAGGCAAATATAACATGTATTATTTGGCAATGGCATACAGATTAAGATTGCCTTCTTTACAATCGACCCGCAATTTCCGGGACCTTGTCTACTTTCACTAACGCGGTTTTTCCTTTACACTATATTCAGGAGATCGTTATGGAAGCGCTTAAAAAAAATCCCGGGTGGAAGGGCCGTCGTGGTCCTGTGGTACTGGTCATTATGGACGGCGTCGGCTATGGAAAATATACGGAAGGAGACGCGGTCGCTGACTCCAAGATGAACCATCTTGAAGGCATACTATCCAAAAGCCCCCATACCCGGCTCAAGGCCCACGGAAAGGCTGTGGGGCTCCCCTCCGACGCGGATATGGGGAACAGCGAGGTGGGCCATAACGCCATGGGCTGCGGCAGGGTTTTTAGCCAGGGGGCGGCTCTGGTTTCCGCTTCCATTGAAAGCGGGGCCCTGTTTCAGGGTCAGGTCTGGAAAGAGATTGTTGCCAATCCAGGCCGCGGCGCTTCCGCCGGAAGCTCCGAAAACGCCGCTGTCCAGGGAGGGCCCGCGCTGCACTTTATCGGTCTTTTTTCCGACGGCAATGTACACAGCCATCTTGACCACCTCAAGGCCATGATAGTCCGGGCAAAAAAAGACGGGGTAAAAAAAGTCCGCGTTCATATACTTTTTGACGGCAGGGACGTAGGCGAAACCAGCGCCCTTGAGTATGTCGACCCCTTCGAGGATTTTCTTAAAGAACAGAACACAGACGGCTTTGACGCCCGCATTGCCTCCGGCGGTGGCCGCATGTGGATTACCATGGACCGCTATGGCGCTGACTGGACCATGGTTGAGCGGGGCTGGAAAACCCATGTACTCGGCGAGGCCAGGCAGTTTTCCACGGCCAGGGAAGCGGTAGAAACGTACCGTAAGGAAATACCCGGCGTCATTGACCAGGACCTCAAGGAATTTGTCATCGCCGAAAACGGCAGCCCCATAGGAACCATCAATGACGGCGACTCGGTGGTTTACTTTAACTTCCGGGGCGACCGGTCCCTCGAAATCACCGCGGCCTTTGAGGAGGACCGGTTCGACAAGTTTGACCGGAAGCGGCGGCCCAAGGTCGTCTACGCCGGCATGATGGAATACGACGGAGACCTCCATGTGCCCCGGCGCTACCTCGTAAACCCGCCGGCCATAGACAGAACCGCCGGCGAATACCTTGCCGCAACCGGCGTCCGCACCCTGGCAATTTCGGAAACCCAGAAATACGGACATGTTACCTACTTTTTTAACGGCAACCGTACCGGCAAGTTCAATGAAGAACTTGAAGTCTATGAGGAAATAAAAAGCGACGTGGTTCCCTTTGAACAGCGTCCCTGGATGAAATGCGCCGAAATCACCGACCGGGTGCTTGAGGCCCTCGCCTCGGAAAAATTTGATTTTATCAGAATCAACTATCCCAACGGCGACATGGTCGGCCACACCGGCGTGTATCAGGCGGTAGTATGCGCAATGGAAGCTATGGACCTGCAGCTCGGCCGCCTTGCCGCCGCCGTCGACAGGGCCGGAGGCATCATGGTGATTACCGCCGACCACGGCAATTCGGACGACATGTACGAGCACGGCAAAAACGGCGAAGTGCTCCGCAAAGAAGACGGCAGCCCCAGGGCCAAGACCAGCCACAGCCTCAACCCCGTGCCTTGTATCATCTACGATCCTGAGTACAAAGGTGAATACAAGAACGCGCCGCTTGACGCGAGCCTAAACGAAGGTCTCGGCATCAGTTCCATAGCCGCCACCTGTATAGCGCTTTTGGGCTACATGCCGCCGGAAGACTATGACAAAGCGGTTCTAAAGTTGAAGTATTCTCTGACAATTTGAAATTGTCAGAGAATTCCGATTTTAAGTGTTTGTCAGGTAAGGAATTAACTAATTCCACACCTGACAGACTCAAATCCATGGAGTATAATTACTGGCCGGACCATAAATTTCTAAAATTTTTTCCCAAAAACTCAAGCAAATCCCGGCATGGGGCCTTATATACTGTATGGAACTTATACCTGATCCCCTTTCCAGGGCGGCAAAGGCCCTTTTCGGCCTTGATTACCTCTACCCCTACCAGCGGCTTGTGATTGCCAATATACTCGAGGCGGCACTGGCAGCGGGAAAGAAGCTGCGCTGGCCCTGGGATTCCGGCGGCGAAGACGAGGCGGAACTCCAGGCCGGCGAGGCCGATGATCTCGGCGAGCTGGGAAGACAACTGGTGATACTTCCCACCGGCGCGGGAAAATCCCTGTGCTTCCAGCTTCCGGCCCTGCTCCTCGAAGGCCCTAC
>JAIRTD010000165.1 GCA_031255115.1 Spirochaetaceae bacterium
ATGAAATATAAAGGACCTGTAGAGGCGGGAGAAAGCCTGCTCAGTCTTTTTATGAATGTTCGCGGACTGGATCAGGTCCGGGCGGCGGCTGAGGCTGGACAAAGCCGGTTGGATTCGGCGGAAGCGCCGGGTGAAATGAATGTGGCGGAGGATTTTCTTCCTCAGCTGGACGCGTTGGAACGGAAGTCGTTTTCGGATGTTCTCGCGCGAATCCCTCAAGTGACTCGGGGAAGAACGCTGAGCGCGGCGGCGCTCAAGCAGGAAGATTCCGCCCTTCCCCGGAGCTGGCTGGAACAGATCAACCGGGAAGCGTCGCATTACGCGAAAAAGCTCTTTTTTGCCGTTGAGCGGAACAAGGACGGCCAGACAACAAACCGGGGGCGCTCTCTTTCCCGGCGGGAGACCGAGGTGCTTAAAAGACTTTCCGAAGGCTTTACCCGGGAAGAAATTGCCAGGGTTTCTGCTATTTCGGTAAACACGGTAAAAAGCGCGATACGAAGCGTTTACAATAAACTTGGGGCAGTAAACCGCGCCGATGCGGTGAGAATAGCCACGGAAAGAAATATTCTGTAAAAAGGACGGCAAAGAAAATGGCGGAGGTGAACGATAACGCCCACTCTCCCGGCAAAGCGCCGGTTTTTTCGGGAGAAGAGCTTTATCTGGAACGGACAAGGATACACGGCCTATTGGAAAATTCCCTGCAAAGTTTTACCACCACCGTAGTTGCCGGTGAGGGCTACGGAAAAACCTACGCGGTGGCGTCCTTTCTCCGCAGGCGGGACGAAGAGGTTATCTGGATGCAGCTTTCCGACCAGGACAACAACCCCTGGCATTTTTGGGAAAACATTTCCACGGCGGTGAGTTTTAGGAGCGAAGAGATACGCAAGGCCTATGCGGACATGGGCTTTCCCGAAACGGTCCGGGAGATACACCGCTACCTTGAACTGGTAGAAGCGTTCTGCGCCGAAAAAAAGTACATCATTGTTGTTGACGATATTCACCTGATTCATTCAAAACCTGTCCTCAATTTTATAGAACAGGTGCTGGCGTCCCCGCTTTCTACCCAGAACTTTGTGCTGATCTCCCGGAACGAACCGAGGCTTAACACCATTCCGCTTTTGTCAAAGGGCCGTTTAAGCAGAATAGGCGCGGAGGAACTGCGCTTTACCAAAGAAGAAACCACGGAGCTTTTCAGGAACAACGGCATAGCGGTCAGTTCCGAAGATCTTGACGGTATTCACCATGACACCGAAGGCTGGGCGCTGGCGGTAAACATTCTCGCCGGCGAACTGAAAAAACAAAACAGCGGATGCTATACCAGGCAGCTTCTCAATTCCGGAGCGGTGTGGGATATGATAGAAAAAAACTACCAACGGATGAGTATTCCGCTGCGAAAATTCCTCATAGAAATATCCCTTTTTGATCAATGGCCCAGGGAAGTTCTGGAAAAGATAGCCCGGGATGACAATATCATCACCGAGATGGAACATATAAGCTCCCTCATACGTTACGACGCCTATCTCCACGGGTACCATATTCACCGTATCGTCCTGGATTTTCTCAGGGAAAAGCAGGGGGAACTTGCGGCCGGCGATATACAGAGGGTTTCCACCGTGGCCGCCGAATGGTGCCTCGCCAACAATCTGCCCATGGCCGCCGCCCGTCACTACGCGCGGGCCCGCAGCTACAGGGAGCTGATCAACATTGTGTTTACGTTCCGACCTGTTATGCTTAGACGCATGACCGCCTTCTTTTTGGGGCTGGTGGACGATCTTACCAAAGACCCCGGCCCGGACGAAGAAGACGAGGATTTTCTCTTTTTGCGTTATGTGATAAGGCCGAGGCTCTTCATGATAGAAGGACGCTTTGACGAGGCCGTCGCGGAATGTCGGGCCTCCATAGCGCGCTTTGAAGCCCTTCCGCCCAGTCCGCTAAGTTCCCATATACTCTGCGGCAGCTATATCAATCTGGGAAGTATTTCCATGCTTATCGCCAGACTCACCGGCGTCCATGACGAGGCCGAGTATTTTATCCGGGCGAACTACTACTATATGCGTCATCCGAAAAATTTCGCAAGTTCCGCAACCGGGGTCAATGTTCCTTCCTACGTTACCCAGGTGGCGTATCCCGCCGAAGCGGGAAAGATAGAAAAAGCCATACGGGATTTTTCCCGGGCGGTGCCCCACGCGGCCAACTGCTTTAACGGATATTTATACGGCCTGGACGATCTCGCCTGGACTGAATTTGCCTACTTCAAAGACGATCTTGACAGCGCGGAACAGCATGCCCGCCGGGCGATCTTTAAGGCCCGGGAGAAGAAACAGTATGAAATAGAAAACCGCGCCCTTTTTTATCTTCTGAGAATAGCCATTCACAACGGCGGCGGCGAAAACCTCAAGGAAGCATTGAGGCAGCTTGATGCCCAGCTGTACATAAAGGACTATCTCAGCCGGCCCATACTTCACGACATCATAAACGGCTGGTTCTACGCCCACATCGGAGACGCCGAAAAGGTCAGCCCCTGGCTTAAAAACAAGTTTGAAGAAAACGAGATTAACTCCATGTTCCACAGCCTCGAAATCCTGGTAAAAGTAAAGTACCTGTACGCGATAAAAAGATATGACGATATATTTGCTATCCTGACCCGTAAAGAACACAAACAGGGGCAGTTGATCATCGAAATGCTGGAGCTGACCTGCATGGAGGCGGTGGTCAGATACCGGACAGGCGATTGCCAGGGCGCGCTGAACTGTCTGGAAAGGGCTTTTGAAGCGGCGGAGCCCAATTCCCTGACCATGCCCTTTATCGAACAGGGAGACGATATGCGCCTCCTCACCGGCGAAGCCATCAACAGCGGCTCCGCGATTCCCCGGGAATGGCTCGAATCCATACGGAAAAGGGCCTCTGCCTACGGAAAAAAACTCGCCATGGCCGCGGAACCGTTCCGGCAGGACAGCGGAAACCGGGACGAGTCCCCCGTATTTTTTACCCGGCGGGAAAGAAAGATACTCACCCTCCTTTCCCAGGGGTATAACCGGGACGAAATTGCCAAAGAAACGGATATTTCGGTAAACAATGTCAAGAACAGCATACAGGATATTTACCGCAAACTCAGGGCCGTTAACCGGGCCGACGCGATACGCATCGCCACAAAGCACGGCCTGCTTCCGTAAGGCCCGCCGCCCTTTACCCTCCCCTTCCTGGCTCCCGCGCCTCTTTATTTTTCGGTGAGATTGTATACGCCGTCCCAGGCCTCAGCGGGTGGTTTTTTTATAAAGCCCATACAGCGTTTGAGGTATTTTTGGGCGGGCCCGTCCCCGGCTCTGACTGACAAAATTTCCCTGAAAGCCCCGGCGGCTTCTTTCCAGTTCCGGCCTTCAAAAAGGTTTAGGGCTTCGTGGAACAGCTCGGCCAGTTTGAGTTCCCCGGGGCCGGCGCGTTCCCTGATGTCCAAAAGTTCGTAGAGCCGTACCGGCTCGTTGATGCCCACCACCCGGACCCGGTCGAGTTTTCTTGCCAAAAGCAGTTTGCCGGTTTCGCGGACCGTATCCTCAGAGGCCAGTATCCAGGTGCCGTACTGCTTGTTGACCCCCTCAAGCCGGGCGGCAAGATTCACCGCGCTGCCCATGATGGTATAGTTCATCTTGTTTTCCGTACCCATGTTTCCGGCCACCATGCTCCCGGTGTTGATGCCGATACGGGTTAAAAGCGGCGAAGGCGAAAGGCCCTTGTGTTGAATCGCCGCGTTGAGTTCGGCTTCGAGGCGTTTCATGGCAAGGGCGGAAGTACAGGCGCGTCCGGCGTGGTCGTCAAAGGCCAGAGGCGCGCCGAAAAAGGCGATGATGGCGTCGCCTTCGTATTTGTCTATGGTTCCCCGTTCGGCGAGGATTACATCGCTCATGGCGCTCAGGTAACGGTTGAGGAGGCGTACCAGATCTTCGGGGTCGAGTTTTTCGGATATGGTAGAAAAGCCCTGAACATCGGTAAAAACAGCGCTCATGCGGCGTTTGACCCCGCCCAACTGGAGGCGGTTCGGGTCGGCGATGATTTCTTTTACCACGTCGCCAGAAACATAGGTAGAAAAGGCCTTGCGTATAAAGCGCTTCTCCTGTTCGGTCCTGATAAAGGCAAGGGTCTCCCGGATAATGAGCGCCGCCGCCATAGCGAGGACCGGGCCCAGGGGCCCGAGAAAAATCTTTTTAAGGATAAAGAGGCCCAGGGGAAGGGCGGCCGCAAGGAATACGCCGGTACATCCCAGAACCATACGGGGCCCGTTCTGCAGGCAACCGGAACCGCATATAAGCAGGGGTATAAAAAGCATGGCGAATAACATGCTCCAATACGCGGGAAGGGGAGTAATAAAGGAATTTCGTATAATTGTATCGAGTACCACCCCGTGGGTTCCTACATTGACATACTCGCCATGAAAGGGATTGACCCCTATATCGGTGGTTCCGGTGTCTACCCGGCCTATGATGCATGTTTTACCGTTGAGCTTGACTTGCAGTTCCCGGCGGAGAACGGCAAAGGCGTTTAATTCAATAGTGATATACTCAAGGAGGGATTGGCAGTACTGTTCTTCTTCCAGAACAGCGGCGGCCAGGACAGGATCGTCTATCCCGGCGCTTTCCAGTACGCGCCTTGATTCCCTTTCAAGATAATTTTCGGCGGAGAGGGCGGCTATAAATTCGCCGCTTTGTTCCAGGGCCCTGTTTCGCAGGGAGATATATTCGACAAAATCTTCGTCGGAACAACGCTCAAGGGCTTTGCTTTTCGCGGCCTGGGAAGCGTTAAACAATTCCAGCAAGGCCGCGGCGTTTTTGGGAAGGGCGGGAAAAATATGGACATTGGAATATTCAAGGGCCGAAAGGTATTCCCTGATATGGTTTTGATATTCTTCAAGAACAACAAAGCGCAGAAAAGAAACATGGCTAAAACTGTCCTGATAGCTTTTACGCGGCCAGTCCAGCAGCATTGCTCCGTCAGCGTCCAGGGGAATGAACACCGTTTTTTCGCCCGGCCTTTCGATCGCCATGCGGCGGGGCGTCAGGGTAATGGCCGGATTT
>JAIRTD010000257.1 GCA_031255115.1 Spirochaetaceae bacterium
GAACAGCTCAGGCTTGAATCAGAATCACTGCGGGAACTGCTCCGTCCTCTGGATGAAGACGATGAGGAGCTTTTTTCTTCTCGCGCTTCGCCACGGGGCCCGGCAGCGTATCCTCGACATTCGCGGCCTGACGCGCTTCCGTCGCCTAACACGTTTTTGCCGCCTAACGCGCCTCCGCTGTCTGGCGCACTCCCGCCGCCTAACGCACTCCCCATGTCTGACACGTTTCCGCCGTCTAACGCATCCCCGGTGGTTCCGGTTTTACCTGGCGCGCTTTCTTCCGGGGACGGGACTTTGGCTGCCTTTGTCAAAAGCCTTGACGAAACCGGGAGGGAGGGCCTCAGGCTCATCGTCCTTGACTCCGGCGGGGACGCGGCCAATACAAGCGGCGCGGACAGCGCAAATGGCGTGGCCAATACAAACAGCATGGCTGGCGTAAGCGGCGCGGGCAGTGCAAGCGTAGCGGCCGATACAGGCGGCGGCTTTGCCGCGTGGGCGAAAAAAAACAATATACTGCCTGAATTTCTTACCGACCGTATCAACGAAGCCTTTAGGGAATTCTCCGGGGACCTGCTTATCGAGACCTATAACGAAGAACCGCGTATTCAACCTGAATACCGGGTGGAATTATACGGGCTTTTTTTGCCAAAACATTAAAAATGTCTCTCTAAGGCTTTCAAACTGTTGTCTTGAAGGCAAAAACAAAGTAGCATGATACCTGTACCATGAGGGTCATTATACCAAAACGCATCAGCACCGCGATTCTTAACGCCCTTCAGGCAGGGGTGGTTCCCCGCATAGGCCTTGAATATCTTGCCGTGGGCCGCAAACGAGAAATAGAGACCGTGTTACAGGACCTTGAAGATTTAAGCAGCGGCGCCGGGGTCTTCCGTTTTATCGTGGGCAGGTACGGTTCAGGCAAGAGCTTTTTTCTCCAGGCGCTGCGGAACTACGCCATGGACAGGGACTTTGTGGTGGCCGACGCGGACCTTTCGCCTGAAAAGCGGCTTTCCGGTTCCGGCAATCAGGGCCTTGAGACCTACCGCGAACTGATGCAGCGGCTTTCTACAAAGCTCCGTCCCGAAGGCGGCGCCCTGGAAGCAATGCTCCAGAAGTGGATAAGCGGCATACAGCAGGAACTGCGGAGCGAAGGTGAAGCAGGGGAGGATTTTCCTTCCAGAGTTGAATGGAAGATGTTTCAGCTTGTTTCCACCATGGAGGATTTTGCCCACGGCTTTGATTTTGCCAGAGTGGTGTCCGCCTATTACCGGGCTTTTCTCCAGGGAGACGACGAAAAAAAACGGAGCGCGGTGCGCTGGCTCAGGGGCGAGTATTCCACCAAAACCGAAGCCAAGGCCGCGCTGCAGGTCGGAGAAATTATCACCGACGAAAACTGGTACGACTATGTAAAACTCTTTTCCGCTTTCAGCGCAAAGATAGGCTACAGGGGGCTTCTCCTTTTTATTGATGAATGTGTAAACCTCTACAAAATCTCAAACCGTCAAAGCAGGGAGAACAACTACGAAAAACTCCTTTCCCTGTTCAACGATGTAATGCAGGGCAAGGCAGGCCATCTGGGAATATATCTGGGAGGCACTCCCCAGTTTGTCGAGGACACAAGGCGGGGCCTTTACAGTTATGCGGCGCTCAAGAGCCGCCTCGGCGAAAGCCGCTTTGCCCGCCAGGGCTATCCTGACTTTACCAGTCCCATACTCCGCCTCGCCCAACTCCGCCATGAAGAAATTTTTGTACTCCTCGAAAGAATTACCGGGATTCACGCCCAGCATTATGACTGGACGCCTCCTTTGGGCGAAGAAGAACTTACCGCCTTTATGGAACTGGTTTTTAGTTCTCCTGGCGCCGCTGAGTTTATCACGCCGCGGGAAATCACCAGGGATTTTTTAAGCCTCCTTAACATACTTAAAGATGACAGCGAAGCTGATTTTTACCGTATCATCAAAGGCGGGGGCTTTGCGTTCCACCGGAGGGAAGAGCGGGACGATGATCTCTACGCGGAATTTGAATTTTGACGAATAACGCTTTTTCCCGCCTTGCGCCCTTTGTGCGGGAGTATATTTACGAGAAACGCTGGGACAGGCTCAGGGACATACAGGAAGCGGCGCTTGCGGCCCTGCTTGACGGCGAAGATAATATACTCATCGCAGCCGGGACCGCTTCGGGAAAAACAGAGGCGGCGTTCTTTCCTGTTCTTTCCCTTATCCCCGGAGGCGATACTGCTTCAATATCGGTGCTGTACATAGGCCCCCTCAAGGCCCTTATCAACGATCAGTTTGAAAGGCTTACGGAGCTTCTTCAACGGGGAACCATACCGCTCTGGCGCTGGCATGGCGATGTGGACGACCGGTACAAAAAAAAATTCCTTGCCTGTCCTTCGGGCATACTCCAGATAACCCCCGAATCCCTCGAAGCCCTGCTTCTCAGGCATCCTGAAAAAATAAAATCAATTTTTTCAGGGCTTCGCTTTATCATGATAGACGAGGTTCACGCCTTTATGGGAAGCGACCGGGGTTCCCAGCTTCTTTGTCAGACAGCCCGTATCGAAGCAGAGGCCCTCTGCTCGCCAAGACGCATCGGTCTTTCGGCAACCCTGGGAGACTACAGCCAGGCGTTGCGCTGGCTGGGTCTGGGTTCGGGCAGAAAGACTTCTCTTATACAGGAAAAAGAACAGAAGCGCCGCGTGCGGCTTGCCCTTGATTATTTTCCCGGCAAGGATGAGGCAGCCTATTACGAAACCCTCTATGCCCAGTGCCGGGGAAAAAAGTGCATCATCTTTACAAATAGCCGCCTTGAGGCCGAAGAAACCGTCAACGTACTCAGGGGCATGGCCGCCAGAAAGGGAGACGGGGATTTTTTTCATATTCATCATGGAAGCGTATCGGGCCGCCTCCGCATGGACGCCGAGAGAGAACTCAGGGAAGAAGAAGGCCCCCGCACCGCGGCGGCCACGGCCACGCTGGAACTGGGTATAGACTTGGGCCGCCTTGACCGTATCATACAGA
>JAIRTD010000282.1 GCA_031255115.1 Spirochaetaceae bacterium
TGTGTAATACTCAAGGCGGTGGATTTCAAAGTTGCCAGGATTGAGGGTCATTTCGACATTGGCCGGTTCCCTGCCGTCAAGTTTGACATGGATATCATACCTGATCTGGCGGTCGGTAAGGTCCGAGATAGGCGGCTCATTGGCATTAATGGCGATGAGTTCGACCTTTCTGCCTATGTAGGCTGAGATGAGCTTTTTAAGGGCACCCTGGGAGAGGGGGTTATCCCTGGTAAAGGCAGCCTTAAAGACATTGTCCCTACAGATATCGATGATGTCTTCGTCTGGGGCAAATTGGATGGTGTTCATGGTATTCCTCCATGGTGTATAAGGCCCCACCCTGCAGATTGCTCTACTTTTGGAGAATTTTTTTTAAAAAAAGTATCCGCCAAGGCAAAAAAGGAGGAAAAAGAGAGCTACGGACCAACACCGACCAGTACGGACAGGGCAAAGGAGGAATTTTACCGCGAAGTAAAATAAGTTAAAGAAGGAAAGAATATCTTGTCGCAAACAATCAGCCCTTCTTCACCTTATTCGTAAGTCCGAAAAAATCAAGTAAGGAAAGAAGAACTTCTCGATAGCCGTTTAGTAAACTTCTGCTACTACGAACCCTTGGTTCGATTCGACTTTGTGGTGAATTCTTCTTTATCAGGGAGGCGCGGATTTGTTGTGCGCTCTCCGTGGGATTATTGGCTGGGGGGTAGGCGCAGACTTTAGGCTGCGCCGCAGGGGCGCGCGTCGATGATGTTTCCACGGCGAATGGCCGCATGGAAATGCGCCCCCTTCTTCGGTCTTCAGTCAAAATTGAATCACCAAGGTGAAAAAGGGTACAGATAAATAAAGAAAAACCTGTTGGCCAAGTGCTCTGTAAACTTCTGCTACTTCGAACCTTTGGTTTGATTCGACTTTGTGGTTTCCCTCCTCCGTGTCCCTGGTATATCCAAAGTTCCCTTGTCCAGCGTTGTTTTTTTCAATATACTGATCTCAGGTTGTTATGGAAATTTTACTTTTGGGTAACGAACTGCTGCGGCAAAAAGCCGAAGCGGTGGCGGAAATCAACGAAGATATTGCCAAACTTGCGGCTGACATGATAGAGGCCATGCACGAGGGTAAGGGCGTGGGTCTGGCCGGGCCCCAGGTGGGGGTGATGAAGCGGATTTTTGTTATGCACGCCGAGGGGGATATTCCCAGGGTGTTTATCAATCCGTCGATAGTGGGTACTTCGGAGGAGCAGGTAACATACGAAGAAGGGTGTCTTTCCATACCTGGTATGTATACCAATGTGAAGCGTCCCGGGGCGGTGCGGGTACAGGCCTGGAACGAAAAGGGGAGGCGTTTTATTCTGGATGCCGAAGGTCTTGTGGCGCGGATTATTCAGCACGAGTATGATCATCTTGAAGGTATACTGTTTATTGACCGTATCTCTGAAGTTAAACGAAACCGGATAAGCGCCAAATTCGAAAAACACCAGAGGGCGTAAGGCATGCGTATCCTCTTTGCGGGGAGTCCCGCCATAGCGGTGCCGTCTCTGGAAGCCCTGGCGGAACTTACGCTCGAAGGGGCTTCCCATTGTCTTGTCGGGCTGCTTACCAATCCTGACAGCAGGCGGGGGAGAAGGGGCGATCTCCTTCCCACTGATACGGGCGCCGCCGCGGAAAGCATAGCTTCCCGCTTTGCCGAAAAAGGGCTTTCCTTTGCCGTGCTAAAAAGCGAAAAGCTTGACGAAGGGGCGCGGGAGGCTGTCGTTAGTCTCAGGCCCGAACTCCTTGTTTCCTTTGCCTATGGCCGTATTTTTGGGCCGAAATTTTTAAGCCTCTTTCCCTTTGGGGGGATCAATATTCATCCTTCCCTTCTCCCCAAATACCGGGGCGCTTCTCCCATACCGGCGGTCATTCTGGGCGGAGAAAGGGAAACCGGAATTACCATACAGAAGCTGGCTCTTAAAATGGACTCAGGCGCTATACTGGCGCGGGAGCATCTTCTCCTCAACGGGGACGAAACCACCGCGTCTTTAAGCGAACTGGCGGCCCAAAAAAGCGCGCTGCTGCTTGTTTCATTTTTGCGCGGCCTTGGAGCGGCGCTGCCCGAAGGCGAGCTTCAGGATGAAGGCGGGGCGGTCTATACTTCCCTCATAAAAAAAGAAGACGGCCTTATGGACTGGTCTCTTTCGGCGGTGGAACTTTACGCCCGTATCAGGGCCTATACTCCGTGGCCGCTCTGTGTAACTTGTCACGGTGAAGCGGGACTGTATATTCTGGAAGGGCGGCCTTATGAGGGGGAGCGGCAGTCAGACGCCGTTTCCGAAGGGGGCGCGCTTCCGGGAACGGTTCTTGGCATAGACAAAGACCGGGGTATACTGATACAAACGGGTAATGGTATTCTTTGTGTGAGCCGTCTCCAGTATCAGGCCAAAAAGGCCCTGGGATGGCGGGAGTTCTTGAACGGTTCAAGGGGCTTTATCGGTTCAGTTTTAGGGTGTCAGAAGAAAAGAGGTATGAATGGGTTTTAGGGGTTTTGATTTTGACTTGGATTCTATGGAATCCTATGTGGCCGGTCATGCCCGGCTTTTTATTTCTCTGGTTGTGGGCGTTGTCATACTGGTTGGTTTCGCCGCCCTGATTGTTTTTTTTATCGCGGTCAAGGGTGCGGAAGAAACAATGGTTCCTGATATACGGGGCAAGGAACTTACCGAGGCCCTGCTGGAACTCCAGGTTAAAGAACTCTACCCCCGTATCCAGCTCCGGTATTCCCAGTCCGCCCGGGACCGGGGAACCATACTGGAACAGGATCCTCTGGGCGGCACCATAGTCAAGGCCGGCCGCCGTATACGCCTCGTGGTCAGCCAGGGCGTCATCATGGACCGGGTAGAGGATTTTTTGGGCCGTAATATTGATGATTTGCGCATGGAACTCCAGGCTCTGGCCGCTTCCGGGGACAGCGGCGCGGGCGGGCCTCTTATAACGGTTAAAGAACCGCTTATGTATGAATATTCCCAGGAAGAAGCGGGGACCATACTCCAGCAGTCCCCTTTGCCGGGGACGGATATTTCCGGGCCCACGGT
>JAIRTD010000081.1 GCA_031255115.1 Spirochaetaceae bacterium
TATGACCGGCTCCGTACTGGTCATTGACGGCGGTCTTACCTGCTGGTAAAGAACCTTACTTCATTTATACTCCATTTGTCAGAAAATAAGTAAGGGCTGTATACAATCCCACATAAAAAAGCCCACTGAAGGGCCGTTGACACAAAGCCGTTTGTTCTTTACTATATTATATATAGTAATTTTATTAAATGAAATCAAATTGCATTATTAAAAATGAACATATCAACAATGGAGGATGCAGTGATGAGTACTTTGTTTGAAGAAGCCCGGGCGCTTTTGTTCGCGTGGAAGGGTCCCTCGTATACCTTTGGCAGGGGAGTATTGCCCAGCCTGGGAAAAATCGCGTCCGGCCTGGGAAAGAAAGCCCTGGTGGTCTGCAATACCAGCTACATGAAACCGGTTGCCGACGCGGTATGCGCAAGCCTTGCCGGAGCCGGTGTAGAGCTGGCAGGAGGAACCATTGTTCCTGACGCCGGGCCAAACGCTCCCCGCGCCGATGTCTTCCGCATTGAGACGTATATACTTCATCATAAACCTGACTGTATTATTGCCGTAGGCGGCGGCTCAACCATTGACGCGTGCAAGGCCGCCGGTTTTCTTGCCGCCCTGGGTAAGGACCATACACCCGAAATCGATCCCTATTTCGGGACCGGCCTTGTCAGCGAAGCGCTGAGGAAAACCGGAAAAAAACTCTATCCCCTTATCGCGGTAGAGACTTCAGCAAGTTCAGGCGCCCACCTCACCAAGTATTCCAATGTAACAGACCCGGTGGCCGGACAGAAAAAACTGGTGGTGGATGACGCCGTTACGCCGCCTTTCGCGCTTTTCGATTACGACCTTACCGCTTCCATGCCTGTAGGCGTAACCATAGACGGGGCGCTGGATTCCATAGCCCACTGTTTTGAAGTATTCGCCGGAATTCCCCAGGATAAATACGAGCTTGCCGCTTCGATAGCGCGATGCGCCATTGAACTGAGCGTGCAGTACGCTCCAAGGGTCATCAAGAATCCCAAAGATATGGAAGCCCGGGAAGCCATAGGCATGGCAACCGATCTCGGCGGCTACGCCATTATGGTAGGCGGCACAAACGGCGCCCATCTTACCAGTTTTTCCCTGGTGGACCTTGCCGGACACGGAACAGCCTGCGGTATCATGAATCCCTATTACGCGGTGTTTTTCTCCCCGGCGATAGAAAAGCAGCTCAAACTGGTAGGCGCCATATTCAAAAAATACGGATACATTGCCGAAGACCTGGACGGCCTCTCCGGCAGAGATCTGGGAACAGCCGTTGCCCAGGGCATGGTTGCCTTTGGCAAGGCCATAGGAGCGCCTACTAAACTCAGCGATCTTCCCAAATTCAATACAAGCTATATAGCCAAGGCCCTGGAAGCGGCCAAGGACCCCCAGCTTGAGATGAAGCTGAAAAACATGCCCGTGGCGCTGACCGCTTCTCTGGTGGATGAGTATATGGCGCCCATACTCAACGCCGCTACCCAGGGAGACTTTTCTCTGATAAAATTGCTGGCATGATACAAGTTCCCTTTCCCCTGGGCAGGAATATAGAACTCTCCCTCCCGGACAAAACGGATGTTTTCCGTATGGCCTCGCCTCCGCTCCTCTCTGACCCGGAGGCGGCGATAAAGGCCGCTCTGGAAGAACCCATTGCTTCTCCTCCTCTTGCCGCCCTGGCCCGGAAGGCCCTCTCCCGGCCAAAGGGAGAAAGGCCCCTGGCGGTGATTCTTGTATCAGACAATACCCGGCCTGTTCCCTATTTGGGAGCGCCGGGCATACTGCTGCCCATTGTCAAAACGCTTCTTCACGAAGGCTTTGCCGCAAGCGCAATCACCGTCATCGTGGCCAACGGCACGCACCGGCTTATGGCCGAAGCCGAACTCAGGGCCATGCTGGACGCCGAAGTATGGAAGCTCGGCGTCAGGGTGTTAAACCACAACAGCCGCGACGAGAAAAGCCTGCGTTTTCTTGGAACCACGTCGAGGGGTAGCGAAGTATACATCAACAGCCTCTACCTTGACGCTGATCTAAAAATAGCCACCGGCCTTGTAGAAAGCCACTTTATGGCCGGTTTTTCCGGCGGCCGCAAATCAGTGTGCCCGGGCATTATTGGCGAGCGGAGCACCTTTGTATTCCACGGCGCGGAAATCATGGGAGACGCCGGGAGCAGAGACCTTAATCTCGAAGGAAACCCCTGCCACGAAGAGTCCCTGGAAACCGCCCGTATGGCAGGCGTTGATTTTATTGTCAATGTAACGCTGGACCATTCGTTTCGTATAACAGGCGTGTTTGCCGGTGAGCTAGAAGCGGCCCACAGGGCAGCCGCGGAAAAGGTCAAAGACTATGTAGGCATTCCGGCCAAAGGGTACTACGACATAGTGGTCTCCCACGGCGGCTTTGTGGGGGTAAACCATTATCAGATAGCCAAGACCGCCGTCGCCTCCCTGGGCCTGCTTAAAAAAGACGGGTATCTGATTGTCGCGGGAAACAATACCGACGCGGTGAACCGCCTGGGTTCCCTCCAATACCGTACCTGCCTCCAGCTCTTGCGCCATCTGGGCCCCGAAGCCTTTGTACGGCTCATCAAATCGCCTGACTGGGTTTTCCTCCCCGATCAGTGGCAGGTACAGATGTGGGCAAAATTGTTTGAGCGTATTCCCCAGGATCATTTTTATTATTTTGCCCCCCAGCTTGACGAGCGCCACTG
>JAIRTD010000088.1 GCA_031255115.1 Spirochaetaceae bacterium
GGTACGCAAAGCCATAGACGCCGCCGGCAAGCAGCACCGGAGGACTGTCAAAGGCCGCTACTCCCGCTGCGGCGGCTTCGGGAATGGTGGCGGCGCTGTCATTGTAAAAGCGCACGCCGCCTTTTTCGTGGAAAAACTCAAGGCGATGTTCTATGCCCCGGTACTGCTCCAGGGCGCGGTAAATAGCAGTGGCTTCAAAACCCAGATCAAGGAGGGCAAGACCGGCGGCGAGGAGATTTTTTTTCTGGTGGACGCCGGGGACAAGGAGCTTTGCCGGAACGAGTTCCACAATGGTTCCGTTAATCCTGACGAGACCCGGAGCGTCCGGCCCGGAAAGCCAGGCGCCGGAACTGTTTTCGGGGAGCGGCGAAGCGGCGTAGACCAGGGGCCTCGCCTTTGTCTCGGACAGAAAAATTCTCCCCCAGGAATCATCCTCCGCCACAGTACAGTCATTGAGGTCCTGGCCCTGGTAGATGATTTTTTTGTCGTTGACATAGGCTTCCATGGTTCCGTAGCGGTCCAGATGATCGGGCAAAATGGCGGTGAGCAGGGCGGCGCGGGGCTTGAGCAGCGCTTCATCTGTACCGTTCTTTTTTCTTCCGGCCAGATCGCCGAGCTGCCAGCTCGAAAGTTCGAGGACCACATCATCGCCTGCCTTTAGTTCATCAAGAAAGCTCAAGGGCGAAACAGTGATATTGCCCCCCAGAAAACTCCGCCTCTCCGGCCTGTCCAGGGATTTTTGGGCCCAGTGCATGGCTGAGGCCGTGCTGGACTTGCCTTTGGAGCCGGTAACCGCGCTGAGTCTTGCCGGTGAAGCGGCAAGGAACAGGGAAATATCTGTCTCAATACGTTTCGCGCAGCCAAGATAGGGCGAGCCGGGCGGCACGGCGGGGTTTTTAACCACCATATCGGCGTTTCTAAAATCTTCCATCTCGTGGGTTCCCAGGACATACCGTATATGTTTGAAGCCTTCAAGTTTTTCGATTGAAGGAGCGAGGGTTTTTTCGTCCCTGAGATCGGTTATGGTAAGCTCCGCGCCCTGGCGGGCAAGATAGCGGGCCGACTCGAGGCCTCCGCCGTTAAGGCCCAGGCCCATGATAACCACCTTCATTCCTGAATATTGAAGCGAAACGTCTTTCATGCTCTCCTCTGTCCCCCTGAAAGCCCGCGGGAGTTTTCCGGCCGGAAAGCCCGGCGCCGCTTTTCCGCCTTGCCGGTTCCCGATGGTTCATAGTATAGTAGGTTTTATGAGAAAGAATAGTACGGCTGAATCCAGGGCCGGAGATTCGCGCTGCGGCGCTTTGGGTCTTTTTACGGCTCTCGTCCTTTTTTTCCTTGTCCCCCTGTTTTGGCAGCCTGGTTTTGCGGACGCCCAGGAAAGCGGTTTCATACAGATTATTGACGCCGGCGGCTCAGACTTTATTGTCCTTAGCCAGGGCAGGCGCGTCGTGTACAGCCCTGAAAGCCTTAGGGAAGAGGCGGTATATCTCGGTTCCGGGGATATGCTGCAGACCGGTCCGGGGAGTTTTGCCGAATTACAGCTTTCAGGCGGCGCCCGTCTCAAGCTGGCTGAAAATTCCTCGCTCCGTTTTGGGGAAGGCGGGGCCGAAACACCGCTAAGGTTTTTTTACGGCAGACTGCGTCTCAGAACCGGGCCGGGCCAACGCCTTGCCATCCTTACCGATTCCCGGAGTGTGGAATTTGATTCAGGTGACGGGGCTGTTGACTATATACTCAGGCCGGGAAGCGCGCTGCCTGTTTTCGCGGTTTCGATGTTTGAAGGAACAGCCCATGTCCGCGCCGGGCGGCAATCCCCGCTTCATGAGCTTGCCGCTTTTGAAAAAGTCGGCCTTGAGGAAACAACTTCTTATGCCTGGGTTGAGCGGGGCATTGTGGATGACGAAACCCTGGCGTACTGGAACGCCCATAATTTTAAGGATGCTCCCCCTCTGGTCCGGCCCGGACTTGCCGTAACCGTTCCCGAGCAGCCAAAGGAGATTCCTTTTACCCTGCCTGATACTTCGGTGTTTAGGCGGCCCAACCGGATGAAGAACGTCATGATCACCACGGGCGTTGTGTTTTCCCTTGCCGGCCTGGGGCTGAACGGCGCGGGGTTCTGGCATCTTGACAGGGAAGATTACGATATGGCCCGCATCTTTATGATCTCTGGCGCGGCGGTTTCCGGTTTCGGCATTCTTACCCTTTTGGGAGCTTTGGCGATAAATCCGCCCTCTGACGCTGCGCTTAACGCCGCCCCGGCGCTTCCCTAAAAGGCTGCGGAAGAATAATGGCCTTCATAGAGACCGAAGTCTCCGCGCTGAATGAGTACGGCTATCCCTGCAATTTTGGCTGGGCAAAAAAACCCTTGCTTCAATATAACCATGCGCTGGTAGAAGCGCCGGGCAGGAAGATCTACGGCTCTGACCGGTATATAATTTTTTCGTCCCAGCATCTTATTCATACTGAAATATTTGACGGCGGAATCATGGGCTTTGCGGCGGTTACCCTTGTTTCTTTCAGGAACAAGACCCGCAGTTCCCTGTCCGTAATCAACCCCCTTCCCCTGGGGAGTTTTGATCTCCCGGATTCAAGCGAATCAGGTTCAATCAAAATACAGCGCAGCCGCTTTGCCCTGGACTTTGTCGCCATGGCAGGCGGCGCCCGTATACTCAAGGCCGATATTCCCAAGTTCAGCCATAACCGGGGACTCAGGGGCGCCATCGTGCTTACCCCGCCTGATGACGGCGAGTCGATAGTTACCAATCTTCCCTGGCGGGAAGAAAAAAGCGCCTTTCAGTACACCCGGCGTTCTCCCTGGTACATTGCCGAAGGAGTCATGCAGTTTGCCGGACAGGAACTGGTTTTTACCAAGGGAAACGCCTGGGGCATTTTTGACTGGAACCGCGGGGTGCGGCCCCGCCGGGACGTGCGTTTCTGGGCAGCCGGATCGGGCCTTGCCGGAGAAAGGCAGGTAAGTTTCAGCGTGGGCTACGGTTCCGCGGATAACAGTTACGCCACGGAAAACGCCTTTTTTGTCGACGGAAAACTCCACAAGCTCGACCAGGTTACCTTTCAGATCAATCCGTCGTACTGGCTTGACAAGTGGAATTTTACCAGCAATGACGGAAGGCTTAAAATGGAATTTTCTCCGGTGATGGAGCGCTCGGTGCGGCATCAGTTTCTCTTTCATACCCACCGCCGCCGTCAGGTTTTTGGCAGCTTTTCCGGTACCATTGCGCTTGACGACGGGAAAGAAATCACCTTTCAGAATATTACCGGCATGGGAGAGAGAAAAAAGACCCGCTTTTGATTGGTTCGCAAGCGGGGTTTTATCGTTAGTCGCCATGGCCGGGAATCTGTCCTGGGTTTTTATCGTTAGGTGTCATACCCCATTTCGGCAAGGGCTTTTTCCGCTTCGGTAATTTCGTCGTAGGGCATGACGTTTCCGGCATAGATGATGGAATTTTCGTGGCCCTTTCCCAGAAGCAGCGCCAGGTCGCCCGGCCCGGCAAGGCTGAAGGCCTTCCGTATTGCCTCGCCCCGGCAGGGGATAAGAAAAAGGTCCTCGTTTCTTTTTTTGCCTTCGCAGCCCAAAGCGATTTCTTCGAGTATATCCATGGGAACTTCTCCCCTGGGGTCCTCGTCGGTGAGAATCACCACATCAGAATATGCGGCGGCAATGCGGCCCTGGGCGCCGCGCTTTTTGGTGTCCCTCTCTCCCGCCGAGCCGAATACGCTTATGATTCTTTTTCCCTTGAGACTGTATTCTTTTCGGAGGGGCGGGAATATGGTTTCGAATGAAGAAGGCGTATGGGCATAGTCAACCAGTACGGTAAAATTCTGGCCCCTGGAGACAGATGTCATGCGGCCCCGCACCGGTTTAAGCAGGGGAACAAGGGGTATAAAATCCTTTACCGGGCGCTCCAAAAGGCCCGACACCGTGAGGAGGGCGGCAAGTACATTGGCGCAGTTAAAAGCGCCGGGAAGACGATCGTTAAGCGCAATTACTTCTCCGCTTGATTGTACCCTGACACGGCAGTTGTTGCCTTCGGCGCCGCTTTCGAGGGCAACAACCGAAAGTTCCGCCGCGGCGCCCTTCAAACTGTAAAAAAAGGTTTTTTGCTTTGTAACGCCGGCAAAATAGGAAGCGCTTTTATCGTCGGCATTGATGACCCCAAACGGAATTCCGCCGCCAGAAAGCCCCTGTTTTGAGCCCTTCCATATATCGAGGGCGCGAAAAAGATTCGCCTTGTCATCGCGGTACTGTTCCCAGGTTCCGTGGAATTCAAGATGCTCGTGGGTTACATTGGTCATCACCGCGGCGTCAAAGGCGGCGTCGCCCAGGCGGTTGGTTTTGGGCGAAAGGCCGTGGGAACTTGCCTCAAGGACCGCGTATTCAAGTCCGTTTCGGAGCATGGAGTCAAGAGCGCCGTGGACCGTTGTTGCTTCCGGCGTGGTCTGGTGTTCGGGGTTGGGCATCTCGCCGCCGCCTGTATCGGACTGCACGGTAGAAATAAAGCCCGCCTTTTTTCCCGCGAGCTTTAAAAGCTGATAAATAAGGTAGACCGTAGTACTCTTGCCCTCGGTCCCGGTTACCCCGGCCACCCGCAGACGTTGTGAGGGGCTGCCATAAAAGGCGTCGGCAACAGGAGACATGGCAAAGCGGGAGTCTTTTACCTTGATAAAAACCGTGCCGGGATCATAACCCGGAAGCTCCTCCTGGTGAATCACCGCAGAAGCTCCCCGCGCAATGGCGTCGCCAATAAAGGCATGACCGTTGGCGTGCAGCCCCTTGAGGGCAAAGTAGAGCTTTCCCTTCTGGATCTTGCGGGAATCATATTCCAGGCCGGTGATAAGGGGATCGGCGTTTCCGCGCCTTTCGATAAAGCCGGAGCGCTCCTCCGCAGCGGCGCTAAAAAATTCAGACAAACGGCGTTCCATAACCAGGAGTATACCGGAATTTGCATCTTTGGGACAGGCGGGGCCGCAAGGAGGCTCTTTTCGGTAAGATTTTTCGTGAGGCAAGACAGGGCCTTGTCATAATCGCGATAATTCACTATAGTTTAGGTATCAAAGCTATACAAAGGAGGAAGCGCCATGTCCGATTCGGACGGCGGGGGTAGTAGTTTCCCCGTTCATAGACGCGTATACACCGCGCATATAACATTTTGGCGCTTTCCGCGGAAAACCTGGAGCTAGAGGCTTTGTGTGTTTTTCCCGTGAGGCGCATGGGAGAAACAGTCATGATAACGATAAGAACACAGGAAGAATATGGTCTCAAAGAGAGCAGACTGGTTACCAGGGATTGCTGGATAGACGCAAGAAATGTAACAAAAGAGGACATTACAAGGCTTGAGACGGAATTCGGCATTGACGGGGAGCTCTTAAATGACATTATGGACGCCGACGAGCAAGCCCGTATCGAAAAAGAAGATGAATATGTTGCCATAATAATACGTATCCCCGTATACGACGAGGCCTATGAAGTTGCCTACTATACCCTGCCCCTGGGGATCATACTTTTCCCCGACAAGGTGGTAACCGTATGCCAGCGTTCCGGAGACGTGCTTGACAGTCTTTTGAGAAATCGTATCAGAGGTTTTACCATCAAAAACAGGACGCTCTTTGTGTTGAATCTTTTGAGCAGGGCGGCTTTTACCTTTCTTAAAACGCTCAAGGAGCTTAACAAGCACACCAATGTTATCGAGCGGGAACTCCAGAAATCGGTTAAAAACAACGAGCTTATTCAGCTTTTGTCCGTTCAGAAAAGTCTGGTGTATGTTACTACCAGCGTCAAGACCAATGAGCTGCTTCTGGAAAAACTCCAGAAAACATCCATACTCCGTTTTAAGGGTGAAGAGCGGGAGATACTTGAAGACGTGGCGACCGAGAACAAACAGGCCATCGAAATGGCCAATATCTATTCTTCCATACTTACCGGAACCATGGACGCTTTTGCCAGTGTTATTTCCAACAACCTCAATATTGTGATGAAGCGGCTTACCATAGTATCCATAGTTCTCATGATACCGACTTTGATTACCAGTTTCTTCGGAATGAACGTGGAACTTCCCTTCCAGGAAAGCGCTTCGGCGGCTCTGGGGATTTTTGGCATAAGTCTTTTGGCCTCGGTGCTGGGGGCCGTAATCCTGACTACAGAAATCAAAAGGCGCAAGCGTTCCAGGGTGCTTCCCTATACCCAGGCACTGTTTACCGCGGTACATAAAGTATGAATAAAGTCTACGAAGAGCGGCGGACCAAGGTTTACGACTGGATGGCCCGGGAGGGCATAGCCCTGCTCGTGTTTGAAGACTGCGAACAGAGAAGGGACGCTTCTATACGCTGGCTTTCGGGCCACCCTTCCGACGCCCTGCTCTTTCTTTCGGTAAGCAGGGAGTCCCTGCTCATACCCTGGGATATCAATATGGCGTCCCTCATGGCCGACGCCAACACGGTCCTGCCCTATACCCGGTTTGAACGCAGCCCCCTTATCGCGGCGGCCCAGGCGGCAAAGCAGCTCAAAATTCTCCGGGGCAGCAGGATAGAAATTCCCGCTCTGACAGCCTATTACCAGTTTCTCAATTTTACCGAGGCGCTGGGGGACTACGACGTTCTGTGCCGCCAGTGGGGCGCGCAGGAAGCTGTCGAACATTTCAGGGCGGTTAAAGATGAAGCGGAACAGAATATCTACGCCAGGGCCGCTCATATTACCAATGAACTGATTGATTTGCTTACAGAACAGGTCCGGGAAGGCCGCTTAAAAACCGAAAGTGACGTTGCTCTTTTTATTGAACGCGAAGGACGCAAGCGGGGCTGCGAGGGAACGGGCTTTGAAACCCTGGCTGCAGGTCCTGACCGGAGTTTTGGCATTCACGCCTTTCCTTCTTACACCGCAGCCGCCTTTGGTGGAGCGGGGCTTTCGATTCTTGATTTCGGCCTGAACTTTTCCGGCTATACCACCGACGTTACCCTGACCTTTGCCAGGCAGCCGCTGTCTCCCGGTCAGGAAAAAATGATAAGCCTGGTCGAAAAGGCCTACCACCTTGCCCTCGGCATGGTCAAGCCCGGTGTTGAAACGCTGGAGATAGCGCAGGCCGTGGACGCCCTTTTTGCCAGATCAAAAAAGGCCATGCCCCATGCTCTTGGCCACGGCATAGGGCTTGAGGCCCACGAGGCCCCGGCGTTGAGAAACAGGAGCGATAATACCTGGAAGCTCGAACCGGGAATGGTTATTACTCTGGAACCGGGTCTCTACGATACGGCCCTTGGCGGCTGCCGTCTTGAAAACGATATACTGCTTACCGAAAAAGGGGCCGAGGTTCTGACTTCTTCTTCTATTGTGCGGCTCTAA
Organism: Spirochaetaceae bacterium; assembly: GCA_031255115.1. Classification (GTDB taxonomy): domain Bacteria; phylum Spirochaetota; class Spirochaetia; order Treponematales; family Breznakiellaceae; genus JAIRTD01. Next base: position 7,352 of record JAIRTD010000088.1, read on the forward strand.
AGGCCCGCCGAATCCCTGGCGGCAGAATCCGCGTTAGTCGAAACCGAATTGGCGCTTGACGCTATACCGGCGTTTGGCGTTATGCCGGAACTTGATGTCATAACTGCGCCTGGCGCGGCCGAATCCGGCCCCTTTGCGATGCCGGAGAGGAGTTCCGCCAAAGCCTTTGCCTTGATGTCGGACTCGACAATGAGTTCAGCCTTGGTGCCGTCTTCCCGCTGGTACTTCAGGCTCAGCCAGGGCTGTATATTGAAAAAAAACCGCTTGAATAATTTTTCTTCCCGCATGAAGGCCGCGCCCAGTATCCTGTCTCTGGGAACCTCTATGACCTTTTCTTCAGGGATCTTGCCGCCCCTGGTAACCCTGGTTAGCGCTTCAAGCCATCCCTCATGGGGAAAATGATGAAACCGGTACGCCGCCGAAGTTACGATGTTAAGGCCCCAGAGCGGCCCGGGATACCTGTCCCAGCCGCTGAGATAGCGGCCCAGGCAGTAGCCCAGCACTTTTTCGCCCAGGTTTTTTTCGTAATCCTTCCAGAATTCCACAGGGTCTATAGGTTTATTAAACATAATCTTTAGAAGCTCCCTATACTTTTCAGGCTGCGTGTCGCGACAATATCTATGCCCGTGCCGTTCCAGTTACGGATAAGCGCGTCTCCTGATTGTACCGGAAGTTTTGCTTTGATGCGATATACGGCTTGCAGAAGTTCATCTAGTTTTTCTCTGGGGCAGGCTTGGGAACTTTTTACCGGAAGACGCCGGGCGCTGCCTATGGGCGCCTCCGGCCGGTTTACGGCAGGATCGTCAATGGCGCAGGTCGCGGTAAGCACCCGCCTTGGGGAACGTATTTCTTCCTGGGCATAGGCCGCCCCCCGGGGACAGCGGTTGCCGCTTATCGTAAAAGTTTGGTCTTTCCCTTCTTCGGCTTGCAGTGCGCAGCCAATGGGGCAGACTATGCAGGTTAATTCTTTCACAGGCTCTCCTATACTATGGCGAATTCCAGAACCGAAGCGGCTGAGGCGCCGGCAAGTTCTGTTTTTCCCAGATTGAAGGTAATCATCTCCGAAGGCTGAACGTGGTTCTTTTTTACCGATTTGATGATTTTCCTGTCCAGCCTGACTTCCAGCACCGCGTCATTTTTTACAATGAGGGAACGAAGGTAGATTTTATTGTCAGCAAGGGCGTTGAGTTTGCCGGGATTTACATACCGTACATTGGAACCGGCCTTTACCTGCACCTGGGAACAGGGGTGTTCACCCCTGAGCCATAAAACGGCATGCTGACCGGCCCGCCTTGCTTCTTCGGCAACCCAGTCAACAAGATCATGAACGTGAAGCACATTGCCGCAGGCAAAGACTCCGTCAAGGCTGGTCATAAGGCTTGAGTCCACAACGGGCCCGTTGGTTGTTCCGTTGAGTTCCACCCCGGCGGCCTTGGAGAGTTCATTTTCGGGGACCAGACCCACAGACAGAAGCACGGTGTCGCAGTCAATGCGGAACGCCTTTTCAGGAACCAGCGCGCCGTTTTCCATGGGGGTAACTTCGATACCTTCTACCCGGTCATTGCCGAAAATATTGGTTGTCTGGGAAGAAAGGTACAGGGGTATGTCAAAGTCATGCAGGCACTGGACTATGTTTCTGGTAAGTCCCGCAGGGTAGGGCATAATCTCCACCACGGCCCTGACCGTACAACCTACCCAGCTCATGCGGCGGGCCATGATGAGTCCTATATCCCCCGACCCTATAATCACCGCTTCCCTGCCGGGAATATAGCCTTCGATATTTACCAGGCGCTGGGCGAGACCGGCGGTATAAACCCCGGCGGGCCGGGCGCCGGGTATACGCACATTGCCCCGGTTCCGCTCACGGCAGCCCATGGCCAGCACCACCGCGCGGGCGCGTATCCTGAGCATGCCCAATGCCGGCGAGGCGCAGAAAAGTTCCTTGCAGGCTTCTTCGGCGTCGCCGGGACCGGCCGCATGAAACGAGCAGACCGTGGTTCCCAAATATACGGCCACCGCAGAGGAACGTATCTTTGCTTCGAGCCTTTCGGCAAATTCAGGGCCGGTTAATTCTTCACCGAATTCATGGAGGCCGAATCCGTTGTGGATACACTGGATCAGTATGCCGCCCAGTTGTTCTTCCCGCTCGATGAGGGCGCAGGAAAATCCCGCCCGGTCAAGCTCCAGGGCGGCGGCCATACCCGCGGCCCCGCCGCCTATAACCACCGCGTCGTAGTTCAGGTCTTTCATAAACGGGCCTCCAGGATACGGCTCTCGCCGCCGTGCTTGGTGATTTTGTCCCACGAAAGTCCTGTTTCCCGCATGATGATCTTGATGATTTTATAGGTACAGAACCCGCCCTGGCAGCGGCCCATCTGGGCGCGGGTAAAGTATTTAATGCCGTCGAGGGTATGATGGCCAAGCCGTATCGCCTCGACTATCTCGGCTTCGCTTACGTTTTCGCAGCGGCAGACTATATTGCCCCAGGCAGGATCTTTGGCGATAAGATCGTCAAGCTCAAAGGGCGTTACGCTTCTTGCCCTGCCCCGGTCCTCCACATGGGGGTCCCAATCGCTCTTTTCGGTAAGGCAGAGGCCCAGTTGTTTGAGGAGTTCCTTGACATATTCCCCTATGGCCGGAGAGGCGGTGAGTCCCGGCGACTGTATACCGGCGACCTGGATAAAAGAAGGGGTTGCTTTGGAAACGGCGATGAAGAAGTCTTCATCAAGAACGGGGCGGATTCCGGCAAAGCTGGTTATCACGTCGTTCCTGCTCAGCGAAGGAATCATGTGTTTGCCTGAATCAAGTATCTGCTCAAGCCGCAGCGAGGTGGTGGTAAAATCTTCTTTATCGATTACCGTATCCGCCGTGGGCCCCACAAGGACGGTTCCCTCGACGGTAGGAATTACCAGCATGCCCTTGGACACCGGCGTAGGAACGGGAAACACCACCCTGTCAGGACGGGCGGGCGAAAGTTTGTCCATGAGGAAGTATTCTCCCTTGCGGGCGGTAATGGTAAAGTCCTCGCCGCCGAAAATGCGGGAAACTTCGTCGGCAAAAAGACCTGCGGCGTTGACCGCGCAGCGGGCATTGACGGTCCTGCCCGAAGCGTCTGTTATACGCCACACATTGCCGTCAAATGACGCGGCGCTTACCTTGAACTCAGTGTAAAAATCAACGCCGTTTTTCATGGCCGACTCAACCAGGGAAAACACAAAACGGTAGGGTTCCACGATGCCGCCGCCTGGGGCAAAGAGCCCCCCTGCCACATCAGGGGAGAGCTTTGGTTCCAGCTCCAGGAGGCGTTCCCGGGAACAAAGCTCAATGCCGATGACCTCGTTCTCAACGCCCTGGAGGTATAGATGCTCTACCGCCTTCATCTGGTCCTCGTTGAGGGCGGCGACAACGATGCCGCAGCGCCTGAAGGGAAAATTGAGTTCCCGCCTGAGCTGGTCAAACATCAGATTTCCCTGTATCTCCAGCCTGGCCTTGAGCTGTTTTTTATTGTGATGAAAGCCGGCGTGCACTATACCCGAATTCGCCTTGGAAGTTCCCAGCGAAACATCCACCGCCTTTTCGAGTACCGCGGTGCGTATTTTATAAGACGAAAGTTTCCGGGCTATATTCGCGCCCGAAACGCCGCAGCCTATGACCGCCACATCGTAATCCCCGCCAGGCGGCGGGGTATGGGCGTCAATGAATTTTTCCATGGTTTTCTCCAGTAAAACTGTTTATAGTATATATCATAAAGGCGCGTTTGTCAGGAATTACCGTATAAAAATAAGCAGGCCCTGCGGCGGGCTTGGTTGATTCTCCGGTTCCGGCTATACTGTGTATAAAGAGGAGGTGCGTATGTCAACGGCGTATAAAGACGAAGAAGATGAAAGGGCCCATTACACCTACGCGGATTACCTTGTCTGGGAAACGGATCAGCGCTATGAGCTCATAAGCGGCGAAGCCTATATGATGGCGGCTCCTTCGGTAGCCCACCAGGTCATAAGCGGGGAACTGTTTGGGCAGTTCTGGAATTTCCTCAAAGGCAAGCCATGCCAGGTTTTTACCGCCCCCTTTGACGTGCGGCTTTTTCCGGTGGAAGATGAAAGCGATGACACGGTGGTTCAGCCTGATCTCCTGGTGATCTGCGACAAGTCCAAAATCGCCGACGGCAAGGCCTGCCGGGGAGCGCCGGATATGGTGATTGAGATTCTTTCGCCTTCAAATTCCGAGATTCCCCTGTTGTTAAAATTTGCCAAATACCTCAAGGCCGGAGTGCGGGAGTATTGGATTATTGACCCTGAGGTCAAAACTATCCAGGTCCATATTCTCGAAAAAAGCAGCAAGAAATCGCCGGAACACTATATCTCCAGCGTCCACAGCGGGAATGAAGTCCTGGGCGTTTCTGTTCTTCCGGGCTTGACCATAGATTTTAACAGCATTTGGAGTGTTCTTTGAACGGTTCCAAGGACAAGCTCCGGCTTTCCGGG
>JAIRTD010000119.1 GCA_031255115.1 Spirochaetaceae bacterium
CGATATACTGGACATGTCAAAAATCGAAGCCAACAAGCTGGAACTCTCGCCGGTGAGTTTTGACCTCGAAAAGCTTCTCCAAAAAATCGTTAATGTCATTAACTTTAGGGTTGACGAAAGGCAGCAGTCCTTTTATGTAACCATAGACAAAAAAATACCCCGCATACTCATCGGTGATGACCAGCGGCTTGCCCAGGTTGTTACGAACCTGCTTTCCAACGCGGTAAAGTTTACCCCCGAACAGGGAACCGTGCGCCTCAACGCCCAGCTTCTCTGCGAAGAAGCGGACGGCGACAGCTGTACCGTTCAGATTGAAGTAAGCGATACCGGCATAGGCATCAGCGCCGAACAGCAGCGGCGGCTCTTTCATTCTTTTGAACAGGCCGAAAACAATACGACCCGCAAATTCGGCGGAACAGGGCTGGGCCTGGCAATCTCCAAACGCATTGTCGAACTCATGGGCGGTAAAATATGGATAGAGTCCGAACTGGGCCGCGGCGCTTCCTTTATCTTTACCGCGCCGCTTAAAAGAGGTTTTGACGCCCACAAGGCCCTGCTCAAGGCCGGGGTAAACTGGAGCAATGTACGCATACTTGCCGTTGATGACGAACAGGAAATCAGGCGGTACTTTACCGAAATCTCCCAGCGCTTCGGCATAGCCTGCGATGTGGCCGAAAGCGGCGAAGAAGCCCTCGCGTGTATCGAAAAAAGCGGACCATACGATATTTACTTTATAGACTGGAAAATGCCCGGCATGAACGGCATGGAACTTTCTTCCCGCATACGCAGGCAGAACGCCGGAAAATCAGTGGTAACGATGATATCCGGCACCGAATGGAACCTTATCGAAGACGACGCGAGAAAGGCCGGCGTTGACAAATACCTTGCCAAGCCCCTCTTTCCTTCGGCCATCGCCGATCTTATCAATGAATGTATAGGCGTACACCACGCCGAAGAAGAACCGCTGAACGCCGAAGGCGCAAGCGACAATTTTGACGGCTTTTGCGTACTCCTCGCCGAGGATGTGGAGATCAACCGGGAAATAGTGCTTGCCCTTCTTGAACCTACAAAAATCAGCATCGAGTGCGCGGACAACGGCGCCGGGGCGCTGTGCATGTTTCGGGCCGACCCGGACAAATCCGACATGATTGTTATGGATGTGCAGATGCCCCAGGTCGACGGCTATGAGGCTACGCGGCGCATACGCGCCCTTGATACCCCCCGCTCAGCCACCATTCCCATTGTGGCCATGACGGCCAATGTTTTCCGGGAAGACCTAGAAAAGGCCATTGCCGCCGGAATGAACGATCATGTCGGCAAGCCCCTTGACCTTGACGAGGTCCTCGCCAAGCTCCGCAAATACCTGTTCCAGAGCAGCAGCGCCCTTACACGGCTGATAAAATACGGCGAGGCGAATTCGGACGGCGGCGAAAACTGGAAATACGGAATCGCCTGGACAAGCGCCCTGGAAACGGGAAACAAGGAGATAGATTCGCAGCACAAGCAGATATTCAGGCTTACAAGCAGCCTTGCCGAAGCCTGCACCAGGGGCCAGGGCGCGGAAGCCCTGGGCGGCGCCCTGGATTTTCTTGCCGCCTATACCATACGGCATTTTACCGACGAGGAAGCCCTGCAGCTTCAGTACCAATACCCGAATTTTGAAACCCACAAAAAGGCCCACGCGGATTTTAAGGAAACCATCGCCGCCCTGGCGGAACGCTACAGGACTTCCGGTTCTTCAAAAGAACTTCTTGAGGATGTAAATTCCGTTCTTGTACACTGGCTGGTACAGCATATCCAGCAGGAAGATTCCAGAATCGCCGCCCATATACGGGCGAAAAACAATACACTATGAGCCGCACGGGATTCGAACACGTGACCCACGCCTTAAAAGGGCGTTGCTCTACCGACTGAGCTAGCGGCCCGGGTTCCTATACACTAACGAAAAATATCCATTACGTCAATAGCGGAAGGTGATTCCAGCCTCAAGGGCGTATACGGACTGCACGCCGGGGTCCAGGCCCAGTTCGCGTCCGTGAATGGCGAGGTTAAGCTGCATAAAGGTCATATCTATGCCAAAGCCAAAACAGGGAAGGGCGTCGGTGATGCCAAAGCGTATGTCCAGCACTTCGAGAATGCGGAGTTCCATGCCAAGGCCTATATTGAGAATAGGATTTCTCGGCAGAATATCAAGAAAACTCAGCGCGTCCCGGTAATCGGCAAGAAAAATCAAATGGGTAATGTACCGTTCCAGTACTTCCGACCTGAGTCTGTAGAAGAGGCCAAAATCAAGGCGGCGCTTGACGGTTTCGTACTGGTTTCCCGATATCGAAGGATTGCCGTCAACAAAATCTTCCATCGAGGCATAGGTATTTACCAGGGCCGGGGAGTATACGTCATGGCATACCAGGGCCGCGCCAAAGATATCGTGGAGCATGAATTTGACGCCCAGGTCCAGTCCTACCCCCAGGGTCGAGACAAACGGAGCGCCCAGGGGATCATCGATTATATCTTCAACATGGTTATAATCAGCGGTAAGTTTAAGGGTTCCCCGGAAAAATCCCTTGGTGAGAAAACCGGCGTCAAGGAGTTTTCCGTTATTATCGATAAAGCGGTAGGAATACCCGCCGGTAAGGAGAAAATCCTCGGATACCAGCGGCATTATCCTTAAGCCCGATATTCTTGCGTCAGCCTTTGTCCGGTTGGAAAGGGAAAAGCCAAAACCCCTGCCCACCCAGCCAAACGAAAGGGGGCCGCCCAGTTCAAAACCCGCGGCAAAGCCTCCTGGGCCAACCAGGCTTGTAATGTCAATATCGCTTCCCGGGTCGGTAACGATGTCGAGGATTTCGAGTATGGGACCATAGGTTGAAAGGCTCAATTCCGAGGCGCTGAATTCTTCTTTAACGCCCACAAAGGAAGCGGGGTTGGTAAAAAGGCCGTAAAAATCATCGGCCAGGGCGGCATGGTCCCCGCCCAAAGCCGCGGAACGGGCGTTGGGCATGGTAAAGGGGGCGACGTTCTGGCCTGAGAGTACAACTACGGAAAGGAAAAAACAGAGTACCGCGAAAACAGATTTCAGGCGGCCTTTCATAAAACTACCCCTCTATATGGTTCATTGGACACCGGTAAAACACCGGCAGGGTTACAC
>JAIRTD010000155.1 GCA_031255115.1 Spirochaetaceae bacterium
CCAGTCCCACATACCCGGCGCCTATGACGGCTATTTTAACCACGTTGTATCCCGCGAAGCTCTGCTTCGATGTATTTGCTCATTCTTAGAAATAATGGCCTACGCCTATGTAGATGTCGCGGGCCCTGCCGCCGGGAAGGGAGTTCTGTTTGACCCACTCTACCATGTGCCAGCCTATGCTGCCCCGGAGGAACAGGCTGCGCCAGGAAAGGGGAAAGGCGATGAGTTCAAAACCCGCGGCCGGGAGCACTTCCTTAAAATGGTACTCGCCCCAGCGGTCCCCCTGGTCTTCCCGGCCTTCAAAGGCGGCGAGGTCCAAAAAGGGAGAAAAATGCATTTCAAAATCAAAGAGCCTGAGCTTTCGTGTATTAAACCATTCCGAAGGAACAAAGCGCAGCACCCGCACAGGAAGCTGCACGTTAAGCGAAAGCATATAATCGGCCTGTATGTCGTCGTTTCTGACGCCTCTGAGCGTGTCGCCCGCGTTAAGGGAAGGATTGTTGAACCACTGCCGGTACTGGAGCCGCGCGGACACGCCAAAGAAGCGGTTTACCGCCTTGTGGCCTATGGCGGTAAAGGTCATGCTGTTGTTCCAGGTATGAAAATAGTTGTTAAAGGTATTGGAATTGCTAAGGCTGACGCTCGCGCCGTTGCGGTAATTGCCTACCCAGTTTACCTGGCCAAAACCAAGGCTGTGGCTCAAGGTCGTCGTGGGCCCCCGGCGGTAGTCGCCGATTTCGCCTCCGGGCCGGTAATTGATTCCCTCGCTGATGCCGGGACTGTAGCTCAGTTCTCCAAAGTCCCCCATTCCAAGCAGGGGAATATGCCACCCTACCGAAAAAGAACTTGCCATGTACCAGGTGTCTGGAAAGGTGTCCTCGTTTTGGGTGCTTGGATAGCGCGCTTTTTCGTCATCGCTGATTTCTTCGTTGACAATAAAGGCCTGGGAAAAACCAAAGGTAAAGGTCGTTCTTTTCCAGGGGACTTCCATAGAGAGGCCGGTGGTATTTTTGTAATACAAGGGCTCGTGTTCGGTATATTCAAAATCATGGTCAAAATCCAGATTCCAGTCGAATCCGAAAAGGGTAAAGGGCGTATCCGAGTCTATGCCGAGGAGCGCCGAATTTTTTTCGTCTTCGAGTTTGTAGCCCAGATCAATAGCCAGGGGGGACATGGTTCCCCAAAAATTATAGTCCCTGGCTTTGAGGGTCAGGGAGAGGCCGCTGTTCGAGTCGTATTTGGGCTCGGGGAGGGCGATGATGTTCCAGGTGTCAACAGTGTGTACCACCAGGTCCACCGGCACGAGGCCGTCCGGGTCTTCGGGGTTTATCGTATAATCTATCCAGGAGTGTTCATCGTTAAGTACCCGCTGGTTGCGGAGCGTCTGGTTCTTGCGTCTGATATAGGTTTCCAGATTCTGTACGCCTCTGATCCTGAGCCCTGTTTCCAGGTCAATGTTTTTTGTAATCGCCCAGGGCCGGGTACGCCCCTGAATGTTAAAATCAATGTTTCTGATATAAAAAACAATTGTTTCGGTGAGGGCCGGTTCGTCGACAAGATGTCCCTGGGGGGAAATTTCCGGGTACTCCGTCGCATCAGACGGCTGGGGCGTTTCGGATAACGGGAGTGTCCCGGATGATTCCGGCGTCCCGGACGGTGTTTCAGATGGGGCTTCGGAGGCTTGATCGGTTTCGGATAACGGAGTTTCCTGGGCAGGGAGAATCTTTCCCCAGCTAAGGAACAAGATCAGAAGCAACGTAAATCGTCTCATAAGTATACCATAAAATTAGCCGGCGGACTCCAGGATGATTTTTGACAGGAAAAGGGCGTTCTGTTCACCAGAAACCTGGCTCGTCATGATGTCCTCGGCATATACGGTCAACTGTCCGTTGACCGTATCTCTATTTTTTTCGTCAGGGGCGGGCCCCGCGACACGATGCAGCTTGATACCGTGCCTATCGCAGGAATGTTCAACAATAAAATCAAGATCGCTCTGGCCTACAAGCAGTACGGTATCCAGGTTTCCGGCCTTGGCCGAAGAAATCACCTGGTCAATGCGGTCCTTGTAAAAGACCACGTTTTTTATGGTTCGCTTGATATAGCGGTAACTTCTCCGTACCAGCTCGTTGATCCCTTCAAAAGTAACGACGTACTGTATATTTCTGCTGTTAAGCCGCTTTATCACTATCCAGCCTTTTTGCGCCAGCCGTTTGAGTATGGCGTTGGTCATGCCCAGGGAAGTTCCGGCTATGTGGGCCAGGTCCCGCTGCCGCAGGGGCATAGTTTTCCCGGAAACGCCGCCTGAGGCGTCGTAAATATGTTCGAGTATGGTAAATTCACTATCGGCGAACTGTTGGTTCATTGTATTGGGCAAAAGAAATCTTTCCGGAAGGCAGGGCTTTTCCGGATTCAATATAGAAGAATGGACACAGACTATACCTTCTGTGCGGCCGAAACACGCTCCAGCGTATTGTCTGATTTGTTCAAGCTTTGAACAACATATCATAACGGAAAGGTTTATGCAAGGTTCCTGACCGTTGATTTGATGAAATTTATGATCCATGTTTTAAGAACCGCGTTGGGGACTGGGGCCGCGGCTATGTACTCTTCCCAGAGCTCCACAAAGGCCTTTCCTTCGCGCTTGCCCAGGGGAAGCAGCTTTCCGGTCAGTATGGCCTCGGAGTCTTTATCCCTGAGCATGGTTTCGCCTGAAAAAACCAGCCGTACTTCGCTTAGAATGTTCTTTTGTATGCGGGCGACAAAGGCCGTAGCGCCGGTATACGCCGTGCCGAACTGGTTGGCGTTGAATTTGCGGTACACGGTATAATCCCAGTGTTCCAGGGGGATACGGAGCCGGGTAAAGAGTTCCTGGCGGTTCAGTTTTTTTTCTTCGGTTGAAGCGCTAAAGCGGGTGGCCGAAATCCAGCGGGAGGACGCGCCGGTGCGGAGTTCGTACTGGGCGTCCAGGGCGACCAGGGCGCAGGCGGCGTCAAGTTTCCAGTCTGAATAGCAGATATTGCCCCCTATGGTGGCTATATTTCGAATTTGGGGATTGGCGGTGCGGCTGAGGGCTTCCCTGAGTATCTGGGGCAGCACCTTGCCGAGTTTAAGTATGTCGCTGAGCCGTACCATGGCGCCGATTTCGAGGTAGCGTTCTGTACGGGTTATGTGCCTGAGCTCGTCCAGCCTGTCCAGGGCGATGATATTGGACGGCAGGCTAAGGCTGCGCTTTTCCTGGCCGTAGATGATGCCCGTGCCGCCGGCAAAGGGGACCGCGTTGGGAAAGCGGTTCCAGGACGCGAAGAGTTCGCCCAGGGTCTTTGGAAAAAATACCTGGCTATACAGAGCGTCCATATATCCTCCGCTGCCGTATTTCCGCCGCGGCCCTGACGCCCCGGGCCAGGGTTTCCGGTTCCGTACACCTGCAGAGCGCTCCGTCAAAGGCGGCAAGTATTTCGTCCGGTTCGGGCCGGGGGTTTGCCGCGAGAAGGGACTCGACGGCCAGTATTTTGGCGGTATCACAGTAACCGCAGCTTCTTACCCCGGCCTGGTTAAAGCCGCCGATTATGTCCTGGTATTCCTCGGTAAGGGCAAAGCCTTCGATGGTAACGACTTCGTTTCCCTGAACCATAAACACGGGAATCATGCAGGAAGGAACAACCCTTCCGTTATAGAAAACCGAACATGCCCCGCAGCGTCCGCTGAGGCAGCCTTCTTTGGCGCCGAGAAGCTTAAAATTATGCCGCAGTATATCGACCAGGCGGAAATTCGCTTCAGTCTGTATGGTCACATCCTCGCCGTTCAGTATAAATCCTATGGTCATGAGGTCCTCTGCTGGGGTATGGCCGGCTGTATGGCCGTCCAGATATCTTTTTCGGTAAGCGGCAATTTCTCAAAAGAATAGTCCAG
>JAIRTD010000156.1 GCA_031255115.1 Spirochaetaceae bacterium
AGGGCTGTCCAGCCCTTGCCCGCGGACATGCCGGGAACAAAGGCGCCAAGGTTAAGGCTGAGAAAGGAACCGCCGATGCCGCAGCAGAAGCCCGAAACCAGGAAGGCGATAAAGCGGCAGGTGTCCGGCCTTATCCCCAGGGAAACAAGGGCCGCCGAATATTTGCCGCAGGCGCGCAGGTGGAAGCCGAAGGGGGTTCGGTAGAGCGCAAGCCAGCTGAGGAAAAGGAAAACCAGGCTTCCGTACAGATAAAGGCTGTGTCCGGAAAAAAGATCCCCCAGAACCGGCGCGTCTTTGACAAGGGGAATTTCCACAAGCGCCAGACCGGGGCCGTCCGGGAGCGTCACCACCCCGCGGGTGCCGAAAAGACGCTGCGACAAAACAAGCGTCGTTCCCGAGGCAAAAAGGTTTGCCGCGAGGCCGGTGATAAAAACATTGGAGCGGAGCTTTAATGTCGTAAAGGCGAGCAAGAGCGCGAGGGCCAGGGAAGCGGCCGCGGCAGCGGCGGCCCCCGCGGCCAGACTCCCCGTATAGTAAACGGCGGCGAGCGCCGCGAAGGCGCCTGTAAGCAGCATGCCTTCAAGGGCGATGTTGAGCATGCCGGACAGTTCGGTAAAGAGGCCGCCCGCGGCGGCCCAGAGCAGGGGCGTCATAATGGTAACGGCGCTGTGCAGTATCGGAAAGGAAGGGCTCATTTTTTTCTCCTCCGGTTCATCAATTTTTTTCCGAAAAAATCGCGCAGGCCCAGACTGGTCACAAGAAAAAAAACGACCCCCTGAACAATGGACACGGCCTCAACGGTCATGTCCGAATTCTGCATGGCGATCCGCGCCCCCTGTCCAAGCCAGGAGAAAAAGAGCGCCGAGGGAATTACCGCGGGCGGATAAAACCGGGCGATGAGCGCCGCGGCAAGGCCGTTCCAGCCAAGCCCGGAAGAAAATTCCTTTACCGTTCCGTAGTATGTGCCGAACACCGCGAAGCCGCCGGCCAGTCCGTACAGGGCGCCGCTCAGAAACATGGCAAGGACCGTGTTCAGCGCGGTGTTGATTCCTCCATAGCGGGCGAAGGTTTCATTCGCGCCTGCCATGCGAATCTCGTAGCCCGGCTTTGTCCGTTCAAGGAAAAGCTGCGTCAGTACGACCGCCGCGAGGGCCGCAAACAGCGCCGCGCTTAGATTCGAAGGCGGCAGTATCAGCGGAAGCCTCAGGGCCGCCGCGATTTTTCTTGTTGACTGAAGATTGGTTTCAGGATCAAGGAAGGGCCCGTTCACCAGATAATTGACCGTCAGGATCAGGGCGGCGGAAACGAGAAAGCTGGTGATAAGTTCGCCGGCGTTCCACCGGGCCTTGCAGAAACCGGAAAACCCCGCGGCGGCTCCGGCAAGGCAGGCGCCGGCCAGAAGCGCGAGAACGCCGCCAAAGATTCCCAGCGGCGCAAGGGCAAGGGCGCAGACAGTGGCGGTAAAAGCGCCGGCGTAAATCTGCCCTTCTCCGCCCAAATTGAAATGGCCGCCCTTCATGGCAATGGAAACGCCGAGGCCGCCGAAATTCAGGGGAACGGCGCCGTTCAGCATATTGCCGAAGTTGTAAAAATTGCGGAAGGGGCCGAAGAAAAAAAAGCCCAGGGTTCGGCCCGGCGTTTTGCTGAGAAGAAGGGCCAGAACAGCCAAAACCAGAAAGGCGGCAAGGGGGACGAACAGGATCCCTCCCCAGGCGGCCGCCCCGGAACGAAGCGCACCCGTATCCGGCAGACGCGCCGCCGGAGGCCCGCCGGCGGACGCCGGAGAATCTTCGGGGCGGCGGCGCTCCGGAAGGCCGAAAAAGAGGCGGCGGAATTTTTTCCGGAGCCGCTTCAGAAACAAGCCGCGCCTCCCTTTCACGCTTCCCCCTGCTTCAGTCCCATCATGCAGGCGCCGATTTTTTCTTTCAGGGCCTGCGGGCCGGAGGCTCTGTCCGGAATCCGGAATTCGCCGGCGGCCCTGCCCCGGTACATTACAATGACGCGATCCGCCAGCGCGAGAATTTCATCAAGATTGGTGGAAATGAGAATCACCGCCGTTCCCCTTTCGCGGAGGGCGGCGATTTTGCCGTGCACAAAGGCCGTTGCCGCAATGTCGAGTCCCCAGGCCGGTTCGGAAAAAACGATATAATCCTGAACCTGTTCAATTTCGCGGGCAAGGATCAGTTTCTGAATATTCCCGCCCGAAAGTGCGCCCACGGGATCGGAAGCCTTTCCGACAATGCGATAGCGGCGTATCAATTCCCGGGAAAAATTCCCCGCTTTTTTTCTGTTCAGAATTCCGCCCCGGAAAAATTCCCCGCGCCGGTTTATTATCAGGTTTTCGTCCACCCTGGCGGCCGGGGCGCTTCCCACATTGAGCCGGTCGGCGGGCACAAAGGCCAGCCCCTGGCCGCGAAGACGGCGTATATTGAGCCGGGAAATATCCTTTCCGCGCCGGAGTATGCGCCCCGACGCGGGGTGAATAAAACCGCCCAGCGCCGCCTCCAGCACGCCCAGGCCGTTACCCCCGACGCCGGCAAAGCCGAGTATTTCGCCGGGCTTTGCGGCAAAGGAAAGTTTTTCAAGAAGCGGCCGCGCCTGACCGCGGCGCAGCACCGTTACATCCTCAAAAGCGATTGCCGGCCCGGCGGCGTCCCCGGCGGCAAGACCGGCCATGGACCCGGCAAGACCCGCCATGGGCCCGGAGCCGGGCTTTGCGCCGTTGGAAAGGGACTCCGCGCGAACCGCCGGCCCCCGGAACACGCCGCCGACCATCATCCGCGAAAGATCGCCTTCATCGATTTCCGAAGTATCGCGGACGCCGGCCAATTTTCCCCTTCGCAGTACCGCGACTCTGTCCGATATAAGTTTTATCTCTTTAAGCTTGTGGGTGATCAGGATGAGGGATTTGCCGTTTTGGGCAAGCGTCCTGAGGGCGCTGAAAAGGGAGCTTGTCTCCTGCCCGGTCAGCACCGAAGTCGGCTCATCAAGGATGATGATATCAGCGTTCCGGTAAAGGATGCGGCAAATTTCAACCTGCTGCATTTCACCGACGCTAAGGCTTTTTACCGGCCTGTCCGCCTCAATGGAAAAATGATGGGCCCGGATAAGCGCCCCGGCTTCGGCCTCGGCCTTTTTCCGGTCGTAAAAAAAGAAGGCCCGCCGCGGCTCGACTCCCATCATCATGTTTTCCGCAACCGTATATTCAGGAAAGAGCGTAAAGTTTTGATGAACCATGCCGATTCCCAGCCTGCGGGCGGTAAGGGGCGAGTCGATAATCACCTTTTTCCCGCGGATGAAAATTTCCCCGGCGTCGGGACTCTCCAGGCCGCAGAGTATCTTCATGAGAGTCGTTTTGCCCGCGCCGTTTTCTCCGGCAAGGCAGAGAATCTCCCCCTCCTCAAGATCAAGGCTTATGTTGTCGTTGACCCTGTTCTTGCGTCCGGGATACGCCTTGCTGATGCCCCTCAGTTCTACGACCGAAGGTTCTACGACCGAAGGTTCTACGACCGAAGGTTCTACGACCGA
>JAIRTD010000204.1 GCA_031255115.1 Spirochaetaceae bacterium
AACTCCTTGTTGATGAGGTTTGGATAAACCATCATAAGGGTTTTGCCGTTTTTTTGTAGTCCCCTGTATAGGGAGGCTATAGCCTCCCTATACAGGGGACTACAGGGCTAAGTGTTGCATTTCAGGGTTGAACGCGGGAGTGTTTGTCAGGTAAGGAATTAACTAATTCCACACCTGACAAACTCAAATCTATGGAGTATATGAGGAGATACCTATGTTTCGTGTACAGACCTTGAACAAGATTTCACCCCTGGGGCTTGAATTGTTTCCCAGGGACAAGTACGAAATGGCAAGCGAGCTGCCCAATCCCGACGCCATACTGGTGCGGAGCGCCAATCTCCACGGCGCGGCCATTCCCGATTCGGTCAAGGCCATAGCCAGGGCCGGCGCCGGGGTAAACAATATCCCCATAAGCGAGTGCAGCGAGCGGGGCATTGTGGTTTTTAATACCCCCGGCGGCAATGCCAACGCGGTCAAGGAACTGGTCATAGCCTCGCTGCTGCTTTCTTCACGGAATATACTTGGCGGCATCAACTGGGGGCTTTCCATCTCAGGCAAGGCCGACGAGGTCCCCGAACTGGTAGAAAAGGGCAAGGCCCGGTTTGAAGGCCCGGAACTCAGGGGCAAGGTCCTGGGCGTGGTCGGCCTTGGTTCCATCGGGGTCATGGTGGCCAACGACGCCATAGCGCTGGGCATGGAGGTCATAGGCTATGACCCCTATATTTCGGTTGACGCCGCCTGGAGCCTTTCCGGCTCAGTACAGCGGGCAGAGACCCTCGAAGGCCTCTTTTCCAAATCGGACTACATAAGCCTTCACCTTCCCCTGGGAGAAGACACCAGGGGTATGATCGACGCGGTAAAAATCAGGAGCATGAAGAAGGGGGCGCGGATTGTCAACCTTGCCCGCGGCGGGCTGGTAAACGAGGCGGATATTATCGCCGCCCTGGACAGCGGAAAACTCGCCGCCTATATTACCGATTTTCCCAGCGCCGAACTCCTCCGCTGTACAAAGGCGGTCTGCATACCCCATCTGGGCGCTTCTACCCCTGAGGCAGAGGACAACTGCGCGGTCATGGCGGTAAGGCAGCTTATGGAATTCCTTGAGTCAGGGAACATCAAAAATTCGGTGAATTTTCCCCGCTGCCGTCTGGAACAGCGGGCCCCTCACCGGCTGCTTGTGGCAAACCGGAATATACCCAATATGGTGGGGCAGATTACCACGCTTTTGGCGGGCGCGGAGGTCAATATTACCGACCTCATCAACCACCACCGTGAAGGATACGCCTACAACATCATCGATACTGAACAGACCATACCGGCCAAGGTGCTTGAGCAGCTTTGCAAGGTCGACGGCATCGTGCGGGTGCGGACCCTGTAGGCCCTTTGCAAGGGTTGTCCGGGCAGGCGCGCTTTTTGGGCCTTGTTTTGCTTTTTTCGGGATTTTTGAGTATACTGAATACATCTGAATAAAAATCTGTATTATGGTGTTAGAAGATGATTTTTGAAAAAATGGAAAAAAGTTTTGTGAGAGAACCCCTGCGCGCAGTGTGCGAGCCCCGTAAAATGCCCAGCATTTTGCGCTTTTTGACGGAAACCGCCCGGAAACCGGAATTTTTGAGCTGCCCCAGAAAAGAAGTTCTGGTATTGACAGGTCTTTTTATTTTTGGATTTCTCTGCGTCAGTTGGATAGAGTACAGCGGTGAGGCCGCCAGGGACAGACAAGAAGTACCGGAAGCGGAAATCGTGGTCCAGGAGTTTCTTAACCCTGTTGAATACCGGGCCGCGGTACTTGCGTCGGCAAGGCAAAAAGACAGCATCCTTGAGTTTTACCGGGACCAGGCGTTCCGGGAACGGGTTGTGTTCTTTTTCGGCGCCATCACCCATTCGGAAGAAATCGCCGCCCAGGTTCTTGCCCTGACCGCGGAAAATGACATTTCTCCCAGCCTGGTCTTTGCCCTGATGTGGGAGGAAAGCCGTTTTAACCCCGGCGCGGTGAACCGCAACGCCAATAACAGCATTGACCGGGGCCTTTTTCAGCTTAACTCAGCCTCGTTCCCCTCCCTCAAGGTTGAAGATTTCTTCAATACCGGGGTGAATATACGCTACGGTCTTGCCCACCTCAAAATGTGCCTTGACCAGGCGGGCTCAGAAGTCGCCGCCCTGGCTATGTACAATGCCGGGTTAAACCGGGTCCGCTCAGGGGCAACCCCGGAACGCACCCTGAATTACATCAACCGTATACTCAGCTACAGGCAGGGTATAGAAAAATTGTTCCTTTCTGAATGTATGCGCCCCAGCCTCGCCGAGGCAGGACCCCCGGAAATCCCCTAGCTTGCCAGAGGTCTTCCCGCTTTTGGTAAGGAGTATTGCCAAAGCGCCTATTTCCCCTGTATAGTCGTCTGGCTTGTTGCTTCATCAAGAATGTTAGTGTATAATTGATGAATACAGAAATATAGTCTATTATACAATAGAGGGAGTAGTCAGGTGAAGTTTAGTATAGTGCTTCTTGCCGCCGCGCTGATGAGCGGCTGGACCGGAGCAAACATTCAAAAATCGCTTGTCAGTTCCGGAGCGGCTTCCGCCCCGGAAAATCAGGGAGAAAGGGCCGGAGTCTCTGGTTTAGAACCGGCTGTTCTTGTCGCGTATCCCGACGCCGAGGGTACGCCGGTCCCGGTTCAAAAAAAGGCTTCGACCAGGCTCGCCAACGGAAGGCTTGACGAGTATATTGTATTCCAGTACGACCAGAATGATGTTCTGCTTCTTTCCCAGTCAAAATATTCGGCTTCAGGTGTTCTGGTTGAGATGGTGGAATTTGTCTATGAGGACGGCAGGGCGGTTCAGAAAATCACCAGGGACGAACAGGGGCAGCCTCATGCCAGGATCAGTTACCAGTACAACGCCCAGGGCCTGATAACCAAAGAAATCCTCTCCAGCCGCAGCGGCAGGGTTTTAAGCTCCTACGAATACCAATACGATTCTAGCGGCAACCGGATTGTCAGGATTATCAACAATACCCAGGGAAACAGGCTCGCCGAAACTTCCTTTGTATACCGGAACGGCCTGCTTATTTCCAGCGAAACCAGAGACGGGACCGGCCGGAAGACCGGTTCCAGCGAGAATACCTATGATGAACGGGGCAACCGCCTTTCCGAGACGGTTTTTGACGCGACAGGCCAGGTGCTGCGTGTTGTTACCGAAACCTGGCGGAACGGCCGGGCCGTACAACTTGAGCGCGCCAATGCCGGCGGCCGGGTGCTGCTTCGGGAAACGTATGAATATGGCGCTTATAACGAACTGGTTCGTAAAACCATAGAGGATATCCAGAACCAGACAAAAAAAAGTATTGAATACGAATATACACTACGCGAGGAGCGCCTTTAGGGGCAAAGGAACGGGATGATGAAACGGTTTGTTTGTGTTCTTTTGGTTATGATTGGGGGATTTTCGGCTTTTGCGGATGAGGAGATAGAACTCTATACCTACCTCTATAACGCTGCCGTAAACCCTATGGACAAGCTCGGTGTGCTCAGGCTTGTGGTTGAGTCGGAACCCTCCGGGGCCGGTGAATTTTACGCCTCCGCCCTCAATCAGCTTGTAACGACCGAGATGAACTGGCAGACCGCCACGGATCGGGAAATTGCCGACGAACTGGCTATCCAGCTCAGCACTCTTGTTGGCAAAGAAGAAGTTAGCTCTGCCGCCGGTGATCTCTGGCGGGTTGTAGAAACGTTTTCCAATCCCCTGGTCAAGGCCGAGGCCGTCATGGCCCTGGGCCGTATGCGGGCCTCTGACTTTCTTCCTCATGTAATCCAGATACTCAACGACCTTAACCTCGAACCCGGCAATGATCCCATCACGGCGGAAAAGATAGCCTACGGCGCCATACTTTCTCTCGAAAAGTACCAGGCGCAAGAAGGCTATCTGCCGGTGTTTTTTGCTTCTATAGGGTGGTATTCTGACCGTATCAAGGACACTGCCAAAAAGAGCCTTACGGTGATTCTTTCCGACCCCACCGAACCGCTTACCGAGGTGATTCATTCTCCGGCCTACGATTATCAGGCAAAACTCGACGCCCTGCGCACTATGGAAGCTTCAAATGGTTCCGCCGAAGTCAAGGCTGATTTTGCCGTGGCCGCCTATACCGAAGGCTGGCTGGCGGCAACCAGCATAACCAGGGAACGCATGCTCCTCAACATCACCAGAAAGTACGCGATGGAAATGATACAACGGTACAAGACAGAAAACGCCGCCGTCTATCCCCTTCTGGACCGGTCCTACAAGAGCGGCACTGACTGGGAAGAAAGGCTTGGCGCGGTTTCAACTCTGGGTGCCCTGGCCACACCCGAAGCCGCGAGGCAGCTTTCCAATTACCTCCAGCTTTTTAATACCGGCCTCCAGCGGGGAACCATAACCACCAATGACGAGCGCATGGTCCGGGAGGTCATTTCTGCCCTGGGCGCTACCGGCCAGAGCGCGGGGAGAGTCGCCCTTAATACGGTTCTTGCCCTTGACTGGACCAACGCGGTCAAAATCCGTGCCCGCGAGGCGCTGGGTAAACTCAGGTAACGAGACAGGACGGCCGCCGGGCAGTAGGCTGAATATAGACGCCGGACGGCTGTTACGGAGAGTATCCGGCCGCCGGGCAGTAAAACGCTGAATATAGACGGCTGTCAGGCAGAGCCGCCGGGAGATTGTGGTTTCCAAAGACAGGTGTTACATCTGACGCATAAGAGAACGCCGCCTTACAGGGCTTTTTAGGCCCAGGGCATGGGTAACCCGGCGCCTGCGTCCTGGATCGGGGAAGGGGCTATTCAGTAAAGACCTGGAGCACCTCTTCGGGAGTCCGGGCGTTGAGAATTTCCTGCCGCTTTTCGGCGCTCTTAAAAAGAAGGCTGACTTCCGCGAGAAATTGCAGGTGCGGGCCGGTTTTTTCTACCGGGGACAGAGTCATGATAAAAATCCTGCACGGTTCGTGATCCAGAGAATCAAAATCCACCGGTACATCCGAAACGCCGATGCAGGCAACCAAATCCTGTACGGTATTGCTTTTTCCGTGGGGGATGGCTATTCCGTGCTTCATCCCGGTGGACATTTTCTGTTCCCTGTCCATAATGGCAGCCAGCGCCGCGTCATGGTCCTGAATTTTTCCCGCCCTGACCAGGATATCCAGCAGCTCGTTGATAATATCCGGTTTGGTAGTGCCTCTAAGATGGAGGCTGATCGTTTCTGTTGTTAAAACTGTCTTCAAATTCATATTAAAGAGTGTAAATCCACCTATGGAAAAAGTCAACGATAGAGTTGTCCGGAAGCTTCAGTTTAAGAACAAGTTCTGCCAAAAAGCAACAAAATACCCTGTATTTTGCGAGACTTGCCAAATACCGGCCGGAAGGCTGGACCGTTCAAAATAAATTTTGAACAAAGACTTCTTTTTTGAAGGAAAACAGAGTATAGTAACGGTATGCGGCCTTTGGATCATTTTTTTTCGCTGGCGGACCGGGAAGAGCTTTGTTCCCCGGAGGGAAGGCTTGGCCGGGAATTTGTAAAACTCATCGCTCCCTCTTTGGGGGAGGCAAGCGCCCTGGACCTCTGTGTTCGTACCTGCGCCCGCCTGGGCGACAAGGCCGGTTTTGCCCTGGGAAACATGGCCGCTTTTTTGCTTGGCGAATTTGACGACCGGACCATGGTTCTTGATGACGCGGACTGGGACGAAATCCGCGAAAGCATCGAGGACGCGGCGGACCATATTGACCTTACCACCCTCACCTGCCTTATGGACGGCCTCCTTTCGCGGGGCAGATTAAACCAGGAGAAGCCCTGACCCTTTCAAAATAGTGGGGAAGAAGCCAGCAGAAGCTCTGTCCCTTTCAAACTATAGGAGAAGAGGCCCGGAGAAGCTCTGTCCCCTTCAAAATATAGGAGAAGAGGTCAGCAGAAGCTCTGACCCTTTCAAAATAGTGGGGAAGAAGCCAGGAGAAGCTCTGTCCCTTTCAAAATAG
>JAIRTD010000233.1 GCA_031255115.1 Spirochaetaceae bacterium
GGCGTTTCCGGCGGGAACAATAAAGCCCCTGGCCCCCGCTTTAAGCCCCGCCGCGGTTGCCGCCAGCACGCCCCGTACCGGGCAGAGCCGGCCGGAAAGTTCCAGTTCTCCCAAAACCATGAGACCGCCGGGGTCAGGAATGAGTCCCGCCGCGGCCATTACCGCCAGGGCAATGGGCAGGTCCAGGGCTGCGCCTTCCTTTTTTACCCCTGCCGGGGCCAGGTTGATAAGTACCCGCTCCTGGGGAAAGGCAAAGCCCGAATTCCTGAACGCCGCCCGAACCCTTTCCTTTGCCTCCCGTACCGCTCCTTCGGCAAGGCCGCTTATGTCCACTCCCGGGATACCCCGTCTGAGATCCGCTTCTACCCGGATGATGATTCCGTCAGCCCCGTAGGGGGCATAGCCCATGATATGCATAATTCACCTCTTGCTATATAAGGCCCCAGCGTGGAAAATGCTTGACATTGGGAGAATTTTTTTACACTTTTTTTAAGGAGCGCTGTATGGGACCTGTTGTTTTTCTTCATGGATTTGAAGATGAGGTTCTTTTTGAAGTAGTACGGGCGGTAAAAAAAGCGGTTCTTGCCGCGGGACTGGCGCCCGAAACCGTTGCCTTTGCGTCTTCCACGGAGAACAACAAGGAATGGACCGTAAAGGAACTCATCGAAGAAGTTCGGAAAGAACACGAAATAGTAACCGGACAGGGTTCTTTTGGTGGTGGAACCTGAGCCTGCCCGGATTTGGCCCTCGAAACTTAGGTTTTCTGGACTTGGGTCCTCGGGATTTGGGTTTTCCGGAATTGAGCCTTTGGGATTTCAGGGCTAAGCGGGCAGTTCCGTTGCTTTGACACCGAGCTGCGCCGCTGTTTTTTCAGCGCCGTCCCTGCCTGAGAGTACGGCCGCCCTGCCCTGGTCAATGACCGAAACAAGGCGGCGCGCCGCCTCCTGGACTTCTTTTCCCGAAAGTCCGGTAAAATCCTTGAGTTTTACCTGTAGAAAACGGTTTTCTATGCCGTAAAGCCAGCGGAAAAAATCAACGCTGCCCTTTTCGGCATTGGTTTTTGGCCTGGTTTCCTTTGAATAGGCGCCGATGACGATTTTTTCGAGCTCTCCGGCGTCTATAGGCGTTTCGGCGGTTTTTTTCAGGATTGAACGAAAGGCGTCGAGGGAGCGCAGGGGGCTGGGATCCCGGTAGCTGGCCATGATAAAGACCCTCTCCATGCGGTCGGGATTGGCAAAGGCCCCATAGGCCCCGCCCCGCATACGAATGTCTTCCCAGAGGGCCCCGGTAGAAAGAAGATGGCTCAGGATCAGTTCGGCCGACTGTTCCCTGCTTGCATAGGCTGTTCCGGGAAGGGCAAGGGCGGCAAAGCCGACCTGGAGGGAAGGCGACGCAAACACTGCTGCGCCGGAAACACCGGACGCGGGGAAAGCCCCCAACGCGCCGCCGCCCAAACCCGATGTGCCGCCGCCCGGAGCGGACGCTCCGCCGAAGTGGAAATTTTCCGCCGGAACGCTTTCGGCCTTGCGGGGGCGGGGAGGGCCCATCTGCGGAAAACGCTTTTCCAGGGCCTTCATGCTTTTTTCGATGGCGGCATCCGAACCGGTGATGTTTACCAGGAGTCCGCCGTTTTTTCTCAGCGCGTCCTGTATGGAAAGGCAGGTTTTTCCTGCCGCGTCAGGGCCGGTTTTATCCAGGCCGTGGACAAAGGCAAGCTGGTCAAGGCCGTTCCAGATTTCGTCAATGGCCCGGGAACGGGAAAAAAGCCTTGCCGCGATTCCGCCTGTGTAGAGATGGCCCTGGGGGGCGAGGCTTGAGTCGATGTCGTTTTTCATTTCGGCGATAAGGTCTTCAAGGCGTCCCGTGTCGCCGAAATCAGCCTCGGTGATGATAGCGCAGGCCAGCTCCACGGCTTCTTCAATTTTTTCGTCCAGGGCCTTGAGCCTGTAGACAAGCCAGTCCCTGCCGCCGAGTTCGAGTATACCCGAAGGCGTTGCCAGGCTTTGCGCCATGCCGGGGGCGAGCGAACCTGTCTCAAGCATGGCGTGAAAATCTCCGGCTGTTCTGGCAAGGAGGCTTGAGACTTTGCCGTAATCCATGCCGGGAAGGCCCAGCGAAACCGCCGCGCGCGCGTACAGGGGAAACCAGGGATACTGTTCCGGGGCGAATATATCAAGGGGAAGGGCAAAGTCAAGGTAACTGATGCCGTTGGTAAAGAGTGGATGGGCCATTACCGGAATGCCGGAAACATCGTAGAACCTGCGGGGGATTTCTTCTACCGCGGTATCAAGTTCACTACGGGAAAGATGGGGAATTGCCGCGAGGTCTTCTTTTCTGTCCTTTGTGCCCTGTACGGCTTCGAGTTTTTCTGCCTGCTCAATGACGGCATTCCGTTCCGCGCCGCTCATGGAGCGGGCCTTTTCGTCGAGCCTTGCCGCGAGGAGGGCTTCTTCTTTGGGAAGCAGGGTTTCGTCAGGTTCCACAAAGACCAGGGCGCGGTGGGGATTGTTGATAAGGTATTTTTCGATGAGCCCTTCAAAAAAGCCTTCCTTTTTGGAAGCCCGGTCTTCGGTTGCCGCGCCGGAGAGCTTTGCCTTGAGCGCGGAAAAGTTAGGCGCAAAGAGAAGCGAATCCCAGGGTTTGCCGCCGTGGAGCCAGGATCGTAAAGAACGCCTGAGCCAGACCAGGGAATAGGGGCCGCCGGAACGGCGTATTTCCCGGTGGGAGAATTCCATGGCCAAAAGAGCGGCTTCAATCTCTTGTCCGGGTATGCCTTCCTTACAGAGCCGGGAAAGTTCGGCAAGAATAAAGGGGCCGACCTTTGCCTTGTTCTCCTGGTCCACGCCCCTAAGACCAATGGTAAAGACGCTTTCCCTGAGTTCACTTTCGAGACCTGAGGCCGGAGCTATATCTTCGCCCAGATGGGATTCAATAAGGGCCATGGTGAGGGGCGAGCCGTCGTGGCCCAAAAGCGCCTCGGCCAGGGCCGCCAGGGCAAGGGTCTCCCCGGTATCCCGGGAATCCGCGCAGCGCCAGGAGAGGAAAACCGTGGCCTTCTGCTCGCCGCCGCCGGCAGGGCAGGGTATGACAAGGCTTTGGGGGCTGTCCCAGGCTTTGGCCCTGGTTATGGCGGGCGCGGCCCTGCCCGGTTCAAGCTCGGAAAGAAATTTATCGTTGAGAAAGGCAAGCTGCTTTTCTGTCGGAATGTTTCCGGCAAGGAAGATTCTGCAGTTTGCCGGGGCATAATAGGCGCGGTGGAATTTTTTAAGTTCCTCCCAGGAAAGTTCGGGGATGTTTTTGGGGTTTCCGCCTGAATCATGGGCGTAGACCGTATCGGGAAGCACCGAGGCTACGGACCAGTGGCCGGCGGTGTTTTCGAGGGAAGAATAAGCGCCTTTCATTTCGTTATACACCACGCCGCTTATCTCAAGCCTTGCCCCGCCTTGAGACTGCCCCTGGGGTTCCTGTGGTCCCGGCGTTCCCAAGGGGGTAAAGAAAAGCCTGTGGCCTTCCTGCTGAAAAGTCCACTCGGCGAGGAGGGGCCTGAATACCGCGTCGCCATAAACCGCCATGAGGTTAAAGTAATCATGTTCATTGGTAGAACTTGCCGGATAAACGGTTTTGTCGGGATAGGTCATGGCGTTGAGAAAGGTCTGGAGGCTTCCCTGGGCAAGCACTATAAAGGCGTCCTTTAGGGGATAGTTTTTTGAACCGCAGAGTACAGAGTGTTCCAGTATATGGGCCGCTCCGGTAGAATCGGCGGGAGGGGTCTTAAAGGCAAAGGCAAAAAGATTTTCGCTGTCGTCGTTGAGTATGTGGAACACTTCGGCGCCGCTTGCCTTGTGGCGCGCCCATATACCCAGGGCCTGGAGTTCTTCCAGCTCTTTTACTTCGATGATTTCAAATCCGCCTGCAAGCGTATCGCCTGATTTAAGTGTGGTTTTCATGCCCGTCCTCATTGTATATCGTTATACGATAATGTCGTTGTCGTCCAGGAGCAGTATCTTTCCTTCTTCCCGGTTAAGCCTGAACCAGGCAAGAAATTCGCCGGTAATGCTGTCTACGTCCCGCTTGGGCACAGCGCCCAGTATTTCTCCTTCTTCCCGCACCAGTGTCCTGCGGGTCGAAGAAAGATTGGCGTAGATTTTTTCGGCAAAGGCTTCGCCCTTGCCCTTGATCAGTATGGCTATGTCCCGGTCCGTCATGGATCTGAGTTTTGCCGCCAGGGGTTTGTTTTCCGCCTTGATAACATCGTCGAGGGTGTGGAGGCGCTCTTTTAGTTCCTGTCCCAGTTCGGGATTGTCTTCTTCAATCTCGCTGAGCAGGCGGTCCCCAAAACTCAAGTTTCCCTGTTTTAGTATTGCCGCCAGGGCCGCGCGGCCGTCGATTTCTGTAGTTTCAGGTTTGCCGCCTATGGCCCTGGCTTTTTCCTTGAGCCCCAGGGCTACCTTTTCGAGCACTTCCGGCGAAGTCTTGCCAAGGCGGGCAATGCGCCTTACTATGTCGTATTTTTTGTCCGGGCTTATGTTGGCCAGCGCCGCGGCGGAGCTTTTCGGGGAAAGGCGGGAAAGTATCAAGGCCGCGGTGGCGCTTCCTTCGTTTCTAAGGAGCAGGGCTATCTGTTCGCCTGAGAATTCCTCAAGAAAAGAAAACGGATGTTCCAGGGTCTCTGGCGCCGCCTTGCGGAGCAGGGCCTCGCCCTTTTCGGATCCAAAGGCTTCGTACAGTATGCGCCGCGCCGCTTCGGGACCGCCTTTTACCACCCCCGAATACCCGGAGGAACTTGCCACAAGGTCCTTAAATTCATAGAGCGCCGCGTCGGCTTCTTCGGCGGTAATGCCCCTAATCGAGGCGATTTCGGCGCTTATCTTTTCGACCTGATCCCGGTCAAGTTCTGAAAGAATACGCGCCGCTTCGGCGCTGCCTATGAGTATGAGGAATTTTGCCGCCCGGCGGTACTTGGATTCGTCTTTCCCGGCCGGGACCGGCGCGGCCGGCGTTTTGAGGGTTTTGATAAAACCCTGATCCCCTGACGCAGGCGGAACCGGAGCCGCTTCTGTCCGGGTCCTGCGTTTTTTCCGCGGCGCTTGATTCGGCTGCTTCGCCGGCCCGGCGCCGCTGTCTGACACGGGGCTTTCCGCGCTTCCCTGGCGGAGCGTCTTTTGATACGCCGCTATGCCCTGCGCCTCTTTCCCCGGATTTTTTGACCTGGCCATAGGACAATAGTACGACGTAAGGAGGAAAGCCGTCAATCTGACCATTCATAAAGCGCGGCGGAATCGTCAGAGGGCCGCGCCTGGAGTTTATTCATCTTTCTAAAAGTTTTATCCGGTTATTTTGACCGGATAGTTCATTCTTCTGTATTCTACGGCAGTCGACAGCGTATAGTAAAGGTGATGAGCAAAGGTTATGAACGGTACGAGTACAGTTTTAGATGTGGTAGAGAGTAATGGCGTCAAATTTTCCATTAAAGAACAATTTGATTTGAACGATATACAGACAGATCCGGAGCAGCCTCTGGATGTTTTTTCCCGGCGAAACGCAAAGACCATCATGCAGGAAGCCTTCCGCGTGGCCGAAATTTACACCCGGTCAACGGGCCTGGGCTGCGTTGTTCTTGGCGATGATGTACGTTCCCTTAACGATCCTCAGGGAACGGGTAATTTTTTTTGCCAGATCTGCAAGAAGTACCTGGGCGCTCTGGATACAAAAGAAAACCCCCATGTCTTTCCCTGTACCCAAAAGCATATTAACGCCTACAACGAAACCAAGCATACCAGGGATGTGTGTATCTATACCTGCCCCATGGGTTTTATGTACTGGATAAGCGCGTTCTTTATCTACAGCCGCCATGCCGGTGCCCTTATCTGCGGGCAGGCCCTCGGTGTGGACCGGGAAGTGAGTGTCAAATATCTTGAAACCATAAGCGGCGGAGAGATTTCCCGCTCCATGGCGCTGACCCTGCTCGAAAAGCGGCCAAGCGTCGATGACGAGAAAGCCCGGAGCTTTGCCTCCCTGCTCCTTATCTGCGCAAACCATATTCCCCGCAGGGTACATGCCCTGTATGAGCCCCTGTCCCGGCGGAAAACCCGGAACAGGATAAGCGCGGGAATAAAAACCACCCCGTATTCCCTGGAAAAGGAAAGGCTGTTTATCGCCGCACTCAGGCGCGGCGACGCCGATTTGGGACGGCGGCTGCTCAACGAAATGCTGACCAGCGCCTTTGTCGGAGATGTCATTGATTTTATGGCCGTGCGTTTTATCGCCATAGAGCGGATTGTCTTTCTTTCGCGTATTGCCCGCAGCAGGATTACCAAACAGGACCTCGAAACCAATGACCGGTATCTCCGCCGTATTCTCGAAGCCAAGAGCATCGACGAGCTAAAGGACATACTCAGCATAATTGTAAACAGCATGGCCGGCGAGCTGTTCTCGTTCAGGGGAACCCGGCACGCCTCGGCATTACGCAAGGCCGAGCGTTATATCTGGGCCCACTATACGGGAAAGGTAAAACTTGCCGATATAGCCGCGGCGTCAGGTCTTTCGGCGCCGTATTTTAGCACTATCTTTAAAGAAGAAATGGGCGAGAATCTTTCGGTGTACCTAAACCGCCTCAGGGTGGAGAAAGCCATGCACCTTTTGGCGGAAAGTTCCATATCCCTTAACGAAATCGCCGCGTTATGCGGTTTCGAAGATCAAAGCTGGTTCTCCAAAACCTTCAAACAGTTTACCGGCATGAGCCCCGGTAAATTCCGGGAGACCGGCGCGGGGCTTTCTTCGCTTTTCTGATTGATAAACGGGGTTCATACTTGCTTCCGGGTCCTTCATTGGAAGCCCCGCCTTTCTGATTGGAAGGCCGGGTCCGGCGGGCCCCGGCAAAATGCTTGCCGCTATTTGTGTTTTC
Organism: Spirochaetaceae bacterium; assembly: GCA_031255115.1. GTDB lineage: Bacteria > Spirochaetota > Spirochaetia > Treponematales > Breznakiellaceae > JAIRTD01. The sequence continues at coordinate 6,905 of JAIRTD010000233.1, forward strand.
TGCCCGCGCCCGGAGCCGGTTTAATCACCGGGCCGCTCCTGCGGGAAAATCCATAAGCCCGTTTTGCCGCGTCCTGGGGCATGGTGGCAAAGGAACAGTAATTCTGCATTTCGATGGCGTCAACGAGGCGGCCGGGTACGCCGCCCGCCTTGGTAAGCAGCAGGGCTATGTCGCGGGGAGACGCGCCCTGCCGTCTTCCCAGACCCACATACACCCTCGCCGAACCCTTTGCCGGTTCTTCGTGGCCCCTGAACTTCTGGTGCCCCAGGCGCGGTTTGGGCATTTCTTCAAATTCGGTGATGTCCCGGTAGCGTCCGGTTTCGAGCAGGCTGCCATAGGCCCTGGTAATGAGAAGCTCCGCCGCCTCCTGGGCGCCCAGGGCGCGGATAAGGTCCCGGGCCAGGGCCGCGGCGCCGGTTTCCGCAGCCGGAGCAGGCTCGGCCTTTTGTACGCCGCCTGTTATCCCCGCGTCCGGAGCGGCGGTACTTTCGTCCCGCGCCGGCTTGCCGGCCCTTCCGTCAGACGCGGCGGCAGAGCCGGGTGTATCGTCAGGCGCAACGGCATCGTTAGGCGTAAGCCGATCGGCGATGAGCGATGCAAGTATGCGTTTTTGCAGGGCCTTTAGCACGGCGGGAATGGAGGGCAGTTTCATGCGGCGTATACCGCTTCCTATGCTGCGCTCCATGCTCCGGGAAAGGTGGCTCATTCTTCCCCGTTCCTGGGGGAGTACAAAACTCAACGCAATGCCCTTGCGTCCTGCCCGGCCTGTTCTGCCTATGCGGTGTACATAGCTTTCCCGGTCATTGGGAAGATCCCAGTTGATTACATGGCTCAACGCGATAATGTCTATGCCCCGGCCCGCCACGTCGGTGGCTACCAGCATGACGCTTCTTGAACCTGAGTTTTCTTTGCCCGCCTTAAAACGCCTCAGCGCCCGCTCCCGTTCTTCCTGGTTAAGATCGCCGTGTATGGCCTCGGCGTCATAGCCCGCTTCGGCAAGCCTTTTGGCAAGACTGTCGGCGCCCGCCTTGGTGGCGCAGAATACAAGACCGTAAAATTCTTCGGCGCTGTCGGCAATGCGCTTTAGCGCTTCAAACTTGTCCTCTTCCCTAAGTATGATATAGAACTGTTCGACCAGGGGCTTTTCGCCGCTGTCCGCCAGGTCTTCGATAAAAGCAACCTCGCCGATATGGTCATGAACTATTTTCAGTATGGCCTGGGGCATGGTGGCCGAAAAAAGAGCCACCCGCCTTTCGGGATTGAGCGAAGCCATGATATGTTCCACGTCTTCGAGAAAGCCCATGTCAAGCATTTCGTCGGCTTCGTCAAGAATGAACCATTCAATATGGGAGAGATCAAGGAGCTTGCGTTCCATAAGATCCATAACGCGGCCCGGCGTTCCGCATACAATTTCGGTTCCCCGTCTGAGTTCCTGAATCTGGGTTCTGATGGAAGCGCCGCCGTATACCGCCGCGATGCGGGGGAACTGAGCGCCTGAAAGGGAACGTATTTCCCTGCTGACCTGGAGGGCCAGCTCCCGTGTGGGCGTAAGAATCAGCGCCCTGGGTTCCTTTGAGGCTTCGGTGATTTTTTCTACCAGGGGAATACCAAAGGCCGCGGTCTTTCCCGTGCCCGTTCTGGCCTTGACAATGAGATGCCCCGAATCGGCCATGAGGCGGGGAATGGCTATGCTCTGGATAGAACTCGGAGCGCTAAACCCCTTGCTTTCCAGGGCGGCCAATACCCGTTCTGAAAGGCCGAAAGACGAGAAGGAACTGGTAGTTTCTGTAGATACCGTTATGCTTTGGCCGCCTCGTTATCAGGTCCGGGCAGTATGGACAACTCCGTTTCCCGGTCAAAGTACCTGGCCTTGTCCATGCGGGGAACAAAGACCGCGCTGTCGCCGACCTTAAAGCGGTGATGCGGTTCGGTTCTGGCAACCAGAGGCTGGGTTCCGGTACTGAGCCAGAGGTGAATATCCGCTCCCAGAGGTTCGACCACGGTTATCTTGACCGGAATGCCCGCCCCTGCCTGATCTGACCCGGTATACGCAAGATCCTCGGGCCTGATACCAAAGTAGACTTCTTTACCCGCGTATTTTTTAAGACATTCGGCATGGGCGTTATCGGGCCTGAGACTGAAGGAACCTTCCTCAAGGCTTATTGCCCCCCCCTGTTCCGTTACCCTGACGGTAAGGAAATTCATAGGCGGAGAACCGATAAAACCGGCGACGAATTTATTGACCGGATAATTGTAAAGATGAAGGGGAGAACCTATCTGCTGCACCCTGCCGTCCTTCATCACAACGATTTTATTGGCCATGGTCATGGCTTCGACCTGGTCATGGGTAACATAGATCATCGTAGCGTTAAGCCGCAAGTGAAGATCCGAAAGCTCGGCCCGCATCTGCACCCTGAGCTTGGCGTCGAGATTTGAGAGCGGTTCATCAAAAAGAAAAACCTTGGGATTGCGCACTATGGCCCGCCCTACAGCCACCCGCTGCCGCTGACCGCCCGAAAGAGCCTTGGGCTTTCTGTCAAGGAATTTTTCGATATCGAGAATACGCGCCGCCTCATGAACCCGCTTGTCTATTTCGTTCTTGGGAACCTTTTTGATTTTAAGGCCAAAAGCCATATTGTCGTACACCGTCATGTGGGGATACAAAGCGTAGTTCTGGAATACCATGGCGATATTCCTGTCCTTGGGAGGAACATCATTCATCAATTCCCCGTCAATATACAGTTCGCCCTCGGTAATATCCTCAAGCCCGGCGACCATCCTGAGGGTAGTGGACTTGCCGCAGCCCGAAGGCCCTACCAGCACCACAAATTCCCTGTCCTCTACCACAATGTTGGCGTTATCAACCGCCTTGACATTGCCGTCGTATACCTTGGTAATACTCTTTAATTCAACCTTTGCCATTACGGCCTCCCTTAAAGGGTTATCTTATAGTCCAAGAATAGACGGAAGAGGGGAATTTGTCAAGATAAGGGGCTGGAGCTCGTCAAAGATAAAAAGAGGGGGGCACATTTCCACGCGGCTCTTTACCCTTGCCGCATCGTCGTCGCGCCCCCCTGCGCGCGAGCCCGTGGTCTCGCGCTACCCCGCCAAATAAAAGCAGCTCCTTCATTCATCGCTGACCGGGGCGTATGTAAGGCGCAGCGCAAAGCTGGAAGGAGGTCCCGGTTCGCGGTAGACATCGCTGAGCTGCACCTTGGAGTACGTAACGCCGTCTCCGTGGCGGATAATGTATACCTGCCCTGTGGGATTGTAGGCCGGCGGCATGCCCCGCATGGTGTAAGCCTGCCGTTTGTTAAAAAGATAGGGGATGTAGGCGGGTAAATTG
>JAIRTD010000241.1 GCA_031255115.1 Spirochaetaceae bacterium
GAGATCATCTTTATCGAGCGCTGATCGTGGACCTCGGTGCGTATGCTCGACGCAATCAAGGCCACCGGCTACCGTTATGCCACTGTTTTTGGCGCGACCATAGGCGTTGATGATATTGTGGTTCCCAAAGAAAAGACCGATATGATCAACCGGGCCAACAAGGAAGTTGAGTCCATACAGAAGCAGTGGCGGCAGGGTCATATTACCCAGGAAGAACGGTACAACAGGGTTGTCGAAGTGTGGTCCAAGACCAATGAGGACCTTACCAATGTGATGATGAAGACCCTGGAATCAGACCGGGACGGCTTTAACTCTGTGTACATGATGGCCAATTCAGGCGCCAGGGGAAGCCGTAACCAGATACGCCAGCTTGCAGGTATGCGGGGCCTCATGGCCAAACCGTCAGGCGACATTATTGAGCTTCCCATCAGGTCAAACTTTAAAGAAGGGCTTTCGGTTATTGAATTCTTTATTTCGACTAACGGCGCCCGCAAGGGCCTTGCCGATACGGCCCTCAAGACCGCCGAGGCGGGCTACCTTACCCGCCGCCTTGTTGACATAGCCCAGGATGTGGTGGTCAACGAGGACGACTGCGGAACCATAAACGGCATCGCCTATTCGGCGATAAAAGACGGCGAGGACATAGTCGAGCCCCTCACGGACCGTATCCAGGGCCGCTATACCCTGGAAAGGGTCAAGCATCCCATCACCGGCGAACTTATAATTGACGTAAACGAAGAAATCACCGAAGAGATCGCCGCCGCCATTGAGGCCGCGGGCGTTGAGTCGGTGCGTATCAGGACGGTCCTTACCTGCGAAGCCAAGCACGGCGTATGCCGCCGCTGCTACGGACGCAATCTTGCCACAAGCCGCCCTGTGGATATAGGAGAGGCCGTCGGCACTATCGCGGCCCAATCCATAGGACAGCCGGGTACCCAGCTTACCATGCGTACCTTCCATATCGGAGGGGCCGCTACCAAGATCAGCGAAGAAAACCGTATCTTCCTCAAATACCCTGTATACATACGGGATATTTCCGGCGCCCATGTGGAGCTCTCTGACGGCGTGGCTTCGGGGCACTGGCTCTTTACCCGCAAGGGCTATACGGTTATCAACCGGGTAATGAAGGAATACAAGCTGGAAAGCGGCGACAAACTCCTTGTAGAAGATGGTAAACGTATCATCAAGGGCGAACCCATCATACACCGCAAGAGCGGCGATATTGAGTCTCCCGAAATCGCCTATGCCATGGTGCTGGGAAGCGGTTCTTCCAAAACCCTGTACCTTATCGGACAGGACCAGAAGATAGAAATCCGCAACGGCTCGGAATTTGTCGCCAAAAAAGGAGATGTCATCGAGGCGGAAAAAACCATAGCCACCTTTGACCCCTTCTCCGATCCCATCATCGCCGAGGCTTCTGGAACCGTTAAGTACGAAGACATCATACCCGGCACTACCTTAAAAGAAGAAATCGACGAAGAGACGGGGAACATAGAAAAGCGCATAACCGAATTCCAGCTTGAAAGCAAGCAGCCCCGTATTTACATCGTTGACGATGATGATACCGAACTTGCCTCGTATTTCCTTCCCGGCGGCGCCTATATCCAGGTAGACGAAGGCGAAAAAATCAACGCCGGAAGAACCATCGCCAAAACCCTAAAAGAATCGGCCAAGGCCATGGACATCACCTCAGGTCTTCCCCGCGTTTCGGAACTCTTTGAAGCCCGAAAACCCAAGAACCCCGCGGTGCTGGCCCAGGTTTCAGGCACGGTTTACTTTAAGGGCATAGTCAAGGGAAAACGGGTCATCATGATTCAGGATGCCTTTGGCAAGGAGTACAAGCACCTCATCCCCATGACCAAACGGCTTTTGGTACGGGACGGCGATACGGTTGAGGCCGGAGAATCCCTCTGCGTAGGGTCGGTCAACCCCCACGACATACTCCACATACTTGGCGAGAGTACCCTTCAGCGTTATCTGATGGACGAAATCCAGCAGGTGTATCGGCTTCAGGGCGTGTCGATTAACGACAAACACATCGGCGTCATTATACGCCAGATGATGAGAAAGGTCGAAATCGTCGCCGTAGGAGACACGAGGTTTATCTTCGGCCAGATGGTGGACAAGTACCGCTTCCACGAAGAAAACAACCGGGTTATCTCCGAAGGCGGCCAGCCCGCCGTGGCCCGGCCCCTGTTCCAGGGCATTACCAAGGCCAGCCTTAACATAGACTCCTTCCTCTCGGCGGCGAGCTTCCAGGAAACCACCAGGGTGCTTACCAACGCCGCCATAGCCGGTTCCACCGACTACCTCAGGGGCCTCAAGGAGAATATTATCATAGGCCATCCCATACCCGCCGGGACGGGTATTAAGCGCTACCGGGCCGTCAAACTTTTTGACGAGGACAGCCAGGATCTGGACCTCCAGATGCAGGAGATACTGGAGCAGAGACGTCTCGAAAAGGTGGCTGAACCTGAAGAAGACTTCGTGCCTGAGGAAGCAGACGAATCCTAAAAAAGTGCCGGGAAACGCGCTGCCCGGCGTCCTGGCGCTGCTTTGCTTCGCCGCCCTTCTTTTTTCCTGTAAAGCCGGGGGAGGGAAGGGCGCGGAAACTTCCAGGCCGCTTCTTGCGCTGAGTATAATTCCCCAGGAATGGTTTGCCCGGCGCATTGCCGGGGATTTTGCCTCCTTTTTGGTTCTCGCCGGTCCGGGGCAGAACCCCCATTCCTACGAACCCAGCCCCAGAGAAATGGCCCTCCTTGCAAAGGCGGACTGCTGGATACTCTCAGGAACCGAATTTGAAATTTCGCTGGCCCCCAAAGTTGCCGCCCAAAATCCTTCGCTAAAAATTATAGACGGAACCAGGGGAATGCGTTTCCGCCTGTTGGAAGAACATCATGACCATGACGAGGCGGACGCGAACCCGGACTCAGACGCTACGGCCTCCGGTTCAAACGCTACAGACTCAGGATCAGACACCGCGGCTTCCGCTAACGCAGCTTCCGGATCAGACACCGCAGTCTCCGGTAACACGGCTTTTGACAATACAGCTTTTGGCGCAGCGGGCAGGTACCGGCATACCTGGCTGGGCAGGGATCAGGCGATAGTTCTTGCCGGCCATATACTCGCCGCGCTGGAAGAAATCGACGGCGAACACAGCGATACATTCAAAAAAAATTACCAGGACCTTGTCGATGATATTAACCAGGTGTTTGACGAATTAAAAACAAAACTTGCCCCCCTCAGGGGGAGAAAGGTTTTTGTGTACCATCCGGCTTTTGGATATTTTCTTGATGAATTTGGCATAATACAGGAGGCGGTAGAAACCGGCGGCAAGGAACCGACGCCCCGGGTGCTCAGGGGGCTTATTGCCGAGGCCAGGGCGGAAAAAGCGGCGGCCGTATTTGTACAGGCCCAGTTTCCCGCCCAAAGCGCCCATACGGTTGCCGAGGCTGTGGGCGCCAGGGTTGTTTCTCTGGATCCCCTGGCCCCCCTCTGGCTGGACAATATACGCGCCATGGGCAGCGCCCTGCTTGAGGCGGTAAAATAATGAAGGCTTTTCATCCTGTAGAAAAGGATATGGTCCTTCATTTTGAAGATGTTTCTTTTTCGTACGGGAATCTCAGGGTGCTTAACCATACGAGCTTTCATATTCATCAGGGGGAATTTATAACCCTGGCCGGACCAAACGGCGCGGGCAAGACTACCATACTTAAACTCATGCTGGGCCTCGAAGTTCCTACAGGCGGCACGGTGCAGGTGCTGGGGACAAGCCCGGTCAATGCGCGTAACCGCGTCGGCTATGTGCCCCAGCAGGCGGGCTTTGACGAAACCTTTCCCATAACGGTAGAAGAAGTAGTCGGCATGGGTGCTCTCCGTCCCCTGTCGCGGAGATTTTCCAGAGGAAGCAGGGAGGCGGTAAAAAAGGCGCTGGACCGTACCTCAACTGCCGGTCTTTCGGGCCGTTCGTATAACGCCCTCTCAGGCGGCCAGCGCCGCAGAGTTCTTGTGGCCAGAGCCCTGGCTTCGGAACCGGAACTGCTTATTCTTGACGAACCTACCGCCAATATGGACCTGGAAAGCGAGGCGGAACTTTCCCGCACCCTTGCCGAACTCAAGGGCACTACCACCATACTCGTAGTAACCCATGATATGGAATTTGTTTCTTCTCTTACCAACCGTGTCCTCTGCCTGGAACAAGGCGTTGGGGAGAGGGTGGTGCAACATAAAATTACCGAACTCCTTGGCCGGGACAGGGCCGGGGTAATCCACGGCGTTTCCATAGCAGGCGACACCTGTTTTGAGGAAGAGATGCAATGACCGGTTTTTTCGCCGCCCTTCTTGATCCTGATTTTCCCTTTGTGCGTAACGCCCTGTTCGCCGGGCTCCTCTCTTCGGTGCTGTTTGGCGTGCTTGGATCCCTGGTTACCGTGCGGAGAATAGCCGGTCTTGCCGGCGCGGTTTCCCACGCGGTGCTGGGCGGCATAGGGATAGCCCTCTTTCTGCAGGCTAAAAATCTCGTGCCGGGATTTTCTCCCCTGGCCGGTGCGCTGCTCTTTGCTCTCCTCGCGGCGCTCATCATAGGCCTTGTTTCCCTCAAGGCCAAACAGCGGGAAGACACGGTGATTAACGCTATCTGGGCCATAGGCATGAGCATAGGCGTACTCTTTCTCGCCAAGACACCGGGGTATACCGACCCTTCAAGCTATCTTTTCGGTAATATACTGCTCATGTCGGAACGGGACCTCGTCCTTCTTGCAGCCCTTGACGTTCTTGTCGTGTTTCTTTCCTGGCGCTTTTACCCCCAGATTAAAGCCTGTTCTTTTGATGAAGAATTTGCCAGAGTGCGGGGCGTACCTGCTTCGGCGTTTTTTTTCGGTCTCCTTTCTCTCCTTGCCCTTGCCATAGTCCTGCTCCAGAATTTTGTCGGCATAGTCATGGTCATCGCCATGCTCACCCTGCCGGCGGGCAGCGCTTCAAATATCGCAAAGAACCTCGCCTCCCTCATGGTGTACAGCGTCCTTGCCAGCGTTATTTTTTCGGCCGGCGGCCTGGTCCTGGGCTGGGTTCTGGATGTCCCTGTAGGAGCCGTAACCGTAATATTCGCCGCCCTGGTATTCCTCGCCGCCGCGGCGCACAGGGCCATACGATAAAAATTTATCCTTATAAAAACCATCCTAAAATCAAATATATACTTTTATGGGAACACGCCCTGTAAAAAGTCATTTTCTCTAAAAGACCTAATCCTGATAAAAATAGTCATTTTTTTCTTGACAGACTACAAAAATGGGCGCATCATAGAGTTCTACAGTTTACCCGGATGTCCGGGTTCAAAAAGAAGAGGAGAACGACAATGAGTGACAGACCTGAGATAGCCAATAGTATTAAAACCGGAGAATTTACGACCAATTATCATGACCTGGGTTCGGGGTATCCTGTTACCCTGCTCCACGGTTCCGGGCCTGGCGTTACCGCCTGGGCCAACTGGGGCAAGCTTTTTCCGCTTATTAAAGATGATTTCCGTGT
>JAIRTD010000229.1 GCA_031255115.1 Spirochaetaceae bacterium
TGTGGAGCGCCGTGGTCGTACCTTCGGGAGAAAGGCCCCTGCCGGAAAGACTCGGCGTTCTTCTTGAACGTGAACTGAAACCGGCCATTGAGAGTATAGAAGGAAGCGGCGAGGTCGAACTTGCCGGAACAGGGCTCACCGAACTGGTCATTGCACTTAACCATGAGGCCGCCCTGGCGCGGGGTATCAGCGCTTCTTTTCTTGCCGCCTTTTTGGGCGGTCAGGATATTCTGCTTCCCGGAGGGGAACTAAGGACAGGTACGGGAAGCATACTTATCAATGTTGACGGACGGTATAAAACAAGCGAAGAACTGGCGGAAGCCCTCATTCCGCTTCCCGGCGGGGGCACGGTTCCCCTTAACCGTATCGCCGATGTATATGAAGGCGAAAGGATGCCTGAAAGCATTTCGCGGCTGGACGGAAAGCCCGCGGTGATGATTTCCGTTATGAGTTCCGGCCAGGCGGATCTGGCCAAACTTTCAGGAGAAATTAAAAAAGAACTTGAGCGTTTTAAGAACGGAGCCTCTCCTTCGCGGCGGGATTCTGCCGCAAAGCCGCATGCCGCGCCCGAATCTCCGTCCGGCAGGGCCGTTGATTTTTTTATACTCTCAGACCGTGGCGCGGAAGAAGAACGGGCCTATGTTTCCATTCTCAAGGCGGCTCTTTCCGGGGCGCTCATGGTTGCCCTTGCGTCGGCCTGCTTTACTTCCCGGTCGCTGTTCCCGGCCTGTTTTGCGGCCCTTGCCGTTCCTTTCATGCTTATCGAAGCCGCGGCCCTGCTCAGCGTCCTGGGCTTTAGTCTGGACCGCACAATCCTTGCCGGACTTGCCGCCGGCGCGGGAAGCGCTGTTGACGCGGCCATACTCTGTACAGGCGGCCTTGCCTCTTCGCGCAGCCTGGACAGGGGGCGCGGGGCCCTTAACGCGCTGCTTCCCGGATTGGTTTCATCTTCGGTTACTACCATAGCCGCCTTCATTCCCCTTCTCGGCCTTGAGTCCCTCTCTGGCGGCGTAAGCGCCATAGCCTGGGCCGCCGGATCGGTTACTTTGACAGCGCTTCTCTCTTCAATTTTTCTGCTCCCGCCCCTGCTTTTCTGGGATATGCGGCGGAGACAGGCCGCGCAAGACCCGGACCGGAAACGCGGGCAGAACCGGAGACAGGCCGCGCTGAACGCAGGGCGGCACAGGGCTGTCAAGGGCACAAATTTTCAATCTGTTATGCGAAACATTTTTTCCGCTGTGTTCCGTTCTGGCGCATATACAGGAGCATACATAAAATTGCTGCAACGCCGTCTCTCCCGAAGGACAAGCCGTATTCTTGCCATGACGGTCCGCCTGGCGGCGGCAAAACCCCTCCTCATGCCCCTGTTCTGGAGCGCTGTCAGCGCGGCGGGGCTTTTGGCCCTCTTTCTTTCCGGCGCCCAGGCGGGGAGTCCGCCGTCAGAGGATTCTCTTTACGCCCGGGTCGAATTCCAGGGAGGCCTTCTTATGGAAGAAGTTGACAAGGCCCTTGTGCCCTATGCGGAAAAACTCCGTACTGTTCCCGGCGTCAGGGCCGTACAGACAAGCGCCAGGCCCGCTTCAGGATCGGTCCTGGTTTCTTTTGATCCCCGTGTCGTTGACGGAGACAAAGTGCGCAAAGCGGCCCGGGCCATACCTGTTTCCGGGGGCTTTGTGTATATACCCGAAGCGTCAGGCGGAGAAAATATCTGGGAGATAACCATATCAGGCGATGACGACACAAACTGCCGTTCCCTGGCCGCCGCCCTGGCCCGCCTGTGTTCGGACCGGGACCTGGTCCTGGAAACAGTCCTTAACTTTAAGGAAGGCGGCAAGCGGCTTGTGTTCAAACCTGACCGGGAAAGACTTGCCCGGGAGAACATTAGTTTTTCTGCGCTTGGCGATTTAATCCGCCGTTCTGTTGAAGGACCTGTGGCGTATAAGCGGGTAGACGGCAGCGGCGAGACCGATGTGCGGGTACGGGGGCTCGCTTCTCCGCGGCCTTTTAAAAAAGACCTTGACACGCTGTATGTGCTTTCTGAAAACGGAAGAGTTCCCTTTGATACGCTCGTCTTTTCCGAAGAAGGCCGGGAAATATCGGGTATACGGAGAGAGGACAGGAGACGCACGGCGGGGATTTCGATACGGACCAAGAGCATGGACCCAAGAAGGGTGAGAAAAGAACTGGCCCCTGTTTTGGAAAGCCTGGAACTTCCTCCAGGATACAGTGTTGAATTTGACAAGGAAGCGCTGAAACGCGCCAACGATCTTTCGGGAAGCTCCCTGTTATTTGTCATGGCCCTTTTTTTCTGTTACCTGGTCATAGGCGCGGTACACGAATCCTTTACCCTGCCCCTGGTCATTCTCGCCGCGGTACCGCCCGCCCTGGCCCTGCCCGCGCTGTGCATTGCCGGTAGCCCTGTAAGCGGCGAAGCGGCCTGCGCGTTTGTGGCGGTGAGCGGCATAGCGGTTAACGCCGCCGTGCTCTGCGCCGGAGAACTCTCGGCGGCGGTACAAAAAACCCAAAAAAAGACGCAGCCTCTTTTGGGGTTCTACCTTGCCCTGCGGAGAAAATTCTATCCCCTGCTTGCCACAACCCTTACCACGGTTTTGGGTTCGCTTCCCTTTCTCTTTCTTTCCGGCTCGGTGAACGCCCTGATCCGTACCCTTGCCCTGGTAAGCTGCCTTGGCGTGGGAAGCTCGGCCCTCTGCGCCTTTACCCTGCTCCCCTCCCTGGCGTTCCTCTTTCCACGGCTTTTTAGCGGCGGCCCTTAACACAAATGACCGGAAGCGGTTACCGGGCGATAACCGTATCAGCGGTGCGCAGCACCACAAGAAAACGCTTAGCAAAGCTCCTCGACTTCGTGGTCTTCTTCAATTTTTCCTCTTCAATCTTCCTTCCATGTTTGTCAAAGTGGTTAATTCTTTTCTATATAATGGCTCATTATGAACTCCTTGCGTAAAAAATTTTTTATTTTTTTTCCGAAAAAGTAGAGCAAATCACAGGGTCGGGCCTTAATACATATGCGGTAATTCTGTGGAAAGGAGCCTGCGTGGCGGGCAGTATGTTTTTTTGCGGAGTACAGTATGAAAAGGTATCGCAGTTATTTAAAAAACGGTTCTACGGCCCATCGCAAGACCAATCCCAAAACCCGGATAGCGTGGGGCCGTGCTTTTACAGGCCTGGCCGTAGTCGTGTTTCTCGCGGGGGCTCTGCCCCGGCTTGACGCGCAGACGGATCCGGGTATTTTTGGGTTTGACCGGTCCCGGTATCAGCAGTATTTTGAAAGGGCTGACCGGGAATTGACCCCAGAAGCCTGGATGAAGGAGGCCAGGCAGGGACTGGAACAGGCCCGAAGCGCCTGGGAGCGGGCTGTGCTCATGCTTTCAGGCGACCGGGAACTCATTGCCCAGGCAGGAAAGGAGCTTGACGCCTGGAGCGAGGAAGAACTGGAATGGCGTTTTGCCCAATGGCTTATAAAACGCTTTTTCGGTTCAGGCTGGGAGGAGCTTGCCAACTCTGCCGCGGCGGCCCTGGGCCGGCAAAGCAATGCGCTGACCTTTCACCTTGATGATGAAGGAAAGCCCCTCCGGGACAGCGAGACCGGCGACCCGCTTTCAATACGGCCCTATGAAGAAGGCCGGGATCTGGAAACGGACCGGGCGCTGTTCAGGGAAGGGGCCGGAGAAACAGCGCGGGCGGTTCTTGCCCAATACCGGGAACGGCTCAGCGCGGTCTGTCCTGAACTTCTCCTCTATGTAGCCCCTGAAAACCGCGAGCGCTTCGGCGCGGAACTTGCCCGCCTTGCCGAGGAATCTTCTTCTTTGAGGGAAACCGAAATAAACGCCCTTATCGCGCGGAACGAGCGGCTCATGGTGGCAAGGCGTTCAGGCGATGTGTGGAGCCTCAGAAAGCAGAACGAAGAAATATCCGCCGAGGCGCTTTTAAACAGACTTATCGAAGAAACTTCCGCGTCCTGTAGTGCGGGCATTGATACGCTTAGAGCCAAACTTGACGCCGCCGAAGGCGGCGCCGGGGATCTTTCCCTGGTTGGTGAAGAATGGCTTGCCGCATACCGGGAACAGTTTGAAAGGGGGCTTGCCGCCTGGGAAGCGGCGGAAGAACGGTTTTTTGTACGGCGCATGGAGTGGGAGACCGAAGCCGAAACGCAGTACTTCCAGGGTGAAGAAGCCTGGACCCTTGCCTGGCAAAGTCTGGAAAGGGAGCAGCGGAATTGGGAGACCAATGCCAAAACCCTGTTTGAATCAGGAGAAGCGCTTTTCCGTAACGCGTCTCTTAAACTTGGTCAGGCCATCGCCGAAGCCAAAAAGGAATTTGAAGCCGACGCCCTGATGCGTATCAACGCGGGGAGCGACAAGGCTGTGGCCTGGATTGACACGTATCTTTCCTGCGCCCAGATCATGCTGGCCGCCGCAGGGAATGCGGAATTCTGGCTGGAAAGAGCCGGCGCGTCTGACATTGACCGCAGGGACATAGGAAGCGAAAAATTTGAAGCGAATCTTCTTGGAATACTGGACAACAGTCTCAATCTGACAAGAACCCAGTACGAGGTTCAACACCAATTACAAAAGAATTTTGATCTTTCCTCTCTGTACCCGGACAGAAAAACAGGAACCTTTG
>JAIRTD010000026.1 GCA_031255115.1 Spirochaetaceae bacterium
ATAACCAGCCGGGTTTGTTACACAGGCCCTTGTTTCTTCACCGCGCCCGGTTGATGCGCTGTACCGGCGCGGCCAGGGCCCTGAGCCTGACCACCCTGCCGCCTCCCAGTTCGGGGAAGGCCCTGAAACGCTGGCCGTCATCAGAAAAGGGCGCGGGTTTTTCTCCGGGAAATGGCGGATAACGCGCCTGGGACCACTGTATCCGTTCATCGCCCAGCCGCCACTCAGGATGGGCCGGATCAAAATGTATATAGGATTCGTGAACCCCTCTCTCGTTCAGGGGAGCCTCGTCAGTACATTGCAGATACCGTATGGTTCCGGTCCCCAGGTTCACGGACTGAATGATCGCCGAATGTACCATGGACCCGTCCGCCCCCCTGAACAGCAGCACGTCAAGGGGCCGTAAGTTTCCTACCCTGTCGTCGACCGAAAGGATTTCGGGGCTTCGGGAATTAAAAAACCTCGTGCCCGCGTACCTGGCCGCGTCGCCCGGCCTCGGCGCTCCAAGAGAACGGCGGAGCGCGCTGCCAAGATCAAGCCCGCCCCGGCGGGCGGTGTAGTTGAGGATGTGCCAGACAAAGCCGGAACAGTCCATGCCGGCCCAGCCAATGCAGTACAGGTAGTTGTACACATCGCTCTGGCTGATCTCGTCTCCTCCGCTGAGTACATAGGGCCTGTGGGGAAGCCCCCGGTAAGAACCTGCCTTCATTCTTGCTATGTCAAAAATATCCTGCGATGTCGTCCAGGTCCTTGAGGGAATATCGAGAATCATGACCTTTTCTCTCCCGTTGCTGATTTCTGACGCATAACGGGAAAAATCATCGCTCTCAAGGACGGCGCCGATAATATTCCAGAGAAAAGAAGGATCGGCCTTGCCGCCGCCTATGAATTCCCATTCAGTATCAGCAAGCTCGCTTCGTTCGTAATTCTGGGCAAAGGGCATTCTGAGCGTCATCACCCGTCTGCCTATGATAAAGGTCTTAAAACATTCCCGGTAGGCTTCTTCGATTACCGCCTCAACCCCGTTCCCCCAGACCCGCGCCGGATCGGAAAAACTTGCCAGCGGATCGGTTTCGGCGGCGGGGAGAAAAACGGACCGGACCAGCAGGAGGAAAAGCAAAACAACGGCGCTTCCGGAACCGGGGGTAAAGCATGGTCCTGGATATTTTTTAAGAAACAGGCTTTTCATGGATCCCTTCGGCAGACTTGCAAGATAAGCCTTCAAGTTCCTTGAAGTACTGTACGGTCTCGTCTTTAAGGGCGCAGGCGGCGTCCTCGTCGCAGACCATGATCGAGCGCCGGTGAAGCTGGAGAACCGAAAGGGGACAGGCGTGGCTTACCGCGCCTTCGATGCCGTTGCGGAGGGCCTGGGCCTTGTTTTTTCCCGAGGCGATGATCAAAAGCTCCCGCGCGTCCATGATGGTTCCTATGCCCACCGTAAGGGCCGTGGCCGGGACACTGGCGCTGTCGCCGCCGAAGAAGCGGGCATTGGCGTTTCTGGTACTCCAGGTGAGGGTCTTGACCCTGGTCCGGGAATGTAAGGACGAAAAAGGTTCGTTAAACGCTATGTGGCCGTCCTCGCCGACACCGCCCAAAAAGAGCTCAACGCCGCCTGAGTCAAGTATCTTCTGTTCGAAGGCCGCGCATTCGGCGTCGCTGTCCGCGGCGAGGCCGTCAAGGATATGGGTGTTTTCAGGCTTGATATCAATATGGCTAAAAAAATTATCCGCCATAAAACGGTGGTAGCTCCGGGGATCTTCCGCGCCGAGCCCCGAATATTCATCCATATTGAAGGTAAGCACCGAGGCAAAGGAAAGCCCTTCGCTTTGATGAAGCCGTATAAGCTCCCGGTAAACGCCCAGAGGGCTCCCCCCGGTAGGAAGGCCGAGGACAAAGGGCCTTTCCGGCGCGGGCCTGAAGGCTGCTATCTTCGCGGCAATGTAGCGGGCGGTCCAGAGACTTACGGCTTCATAATTTTTCTCGATAATAAGACGCATAGCTATACTTTATAAGCTCTGCACGCGTCGGGCAAGCTCCCTGCCCCGCGCTTCGAGAAGGGCGAGCGTTTCACCGTCAGGGAAGCCCGGCCATTCCAGGGCTTCCATGCTGGTCCAGGAAAGCTTTTCCAGGGTTCCTTCGTATTCCTTTTTCGCGCCGCCCGCCCAGCCCCAGGAACCGATACGGAGTACGGTCTTGCCTGAGATATGTTTACGCCGGAATATGTCAAGCACATAGGCCATAGGGGGGAATACGGCGTATTCGTAAGTGGGCATGGCGATGACAAGACCGGCGCTTTTATACGCGCCGGCAAGCACATAGGACACGTCCTCGTCAGGAACCCGGTACGCGGTATAGGGAACGCCTTCGGCTTCTATGCCCCGTATTACCGCGTCCACCCCGGCTTTGGTGTTCCCGTACATGGAACCCCAGATGACGCATATTTCTTTTTCGGTTTTTCCCCTGGCATAGGCGGCATAGTCAAGGTAGCGCTTAATGATGGCATTGGGGTCTTTTCTCCATACAGGGCCGTGGCTTGGGGCCACGCAGTTTATGACGGGGACCGTTTCCCTGATTTTCTGTATGCCCTTTTCGACAAAGGACGAAAAAGAAGCGATTATGTTTGAATAATAGCGGAGCGTTTCTTCTTCAAAAAAGGCGTGTTCTTCGGCGCTTAACTGGTCGTCAAAAACCTTGTCCCCCAGAGCGCCAAACGCGCCGAAAGCGTCGCAGGAAAAAAGGGTCCCCGAGGCTTCATCATAAGTAACCATAGTCTCAGGCCAGTGTATGTTGGGGGTCTCGATAAAGCGGAGTATTCTTCCTTTGCCCAGATCAAGGCTGTCCCCGTCCCGCAGCTCCTTGAGCCTTTCGGTGATTCCGTAAAAGGACCTGACGAGCTTAATGCCTTTGGGCGTGGCGAGAATTTCGGCCCTGGTATTGACGCGGAAAAATTCCCGGAGCCAGCCCGTATGATCAGGTTCAAGATGGTTGAGTATGAGATAGTCAATATCCGCAAAGGAGAGGCCCAGTTCGGAGAGTTTTGCCTCAAGCTGCCCGGGCGCGTCCGTCCAGTCCCTGACCAGGTCTATGAGGGCGGTTTTTTCTCCCCTTACCAGATAACAGTTGAGCGAAACGCCCCGGGCTACGGGCCAGATTCCTTCAAAAAGATCCTTAGTTTGAATATCAGCGTGAACGCAGTATACGCCGTCCGAGATGGTATGGAGCATGGCGCTTGTTTCCTTATTTATAAATAAATCTGTTCCAAAACCCGGCCGGGATTGAAACAGATACTTGAAACAAATAATCAGGATTGTTTCAAAATTGAAGTTTTGAAACAGCCTCAATAGTAAGATCGGCTGCAGCGCCGCTTATACGCGCGTCAGCGTTTTAGAACCGAAACTACCCTTTCGAGAACCTTTTTCCGGTCCAGGGGTTTTACGATATAGCTCTTTGCCCCCAGAAGCAGTGACTTTTTGACAACGTCCTCTTTGCCCAGCGCGCTGACCATGATGACCGTTGCTTCTTTATCAAATTCCAGGATTTTCTCAAGAGCGGTAACTCCGTCCATGACCGGCATGGTTATGTCCATGGTAACCAGGTCAATGTTCGGATACAGCTCCTTATACTTTTCTACCCCCTGGGCGCCATCGGCAGCAGTGGCGGCTATTTCGAACCCCTCTGATGTAAATACCTGCCCAAGTTGTTTGGCGATAAACATTGAATCGTCGACGATGAGCACCCGGTAAGAACCGCCCTCGGGTTTTATCCCTTCGGGATCTTTTGCGTTTATGCTGGGCATATCACTCTTTGCAATCATTACGGCACGCTCCTCTTCCTTAATACTCTATGCCATCGTTCTTTGCAAGTCAAGAACAGTTTAGGAAAACCCGGTTCTTTGTTTTCCGATGTGTAAACTTATGTTGTTCAAACGCACGGGCCGCCCCGCGGAACCATACAAACAACCAGCCATGATAGACTATACTATCTTTATGGATCTTATGCTAGCTCCCATGGCCGAATTAAGCCACCGGGCCCTGCGGGAACTCATTGCCTCTTTTGGCGGCTGCGACGCCTATTTTACCGAAATGATAAGCGCCGCCGCTCTGCTTTCAGGCGGCGAATTTGAACCCTATTATATGGATAATTTGCCAGAACCAGAAAAGCTTGTCTACCAGCTTGCGGGCGCCCATGAGGACCAACTGGCCCGAGCCGCGGCCCTTTTGGATAAAAGGGAATGCGCCGGCATTGATATCAATATGGGCTGCGCCGCTCCGGCCATTACCAGGACCGGAGCGGGGATTAAATGGATGTATTCCCCCGAAAAAGCCACTAAAATGATAGAAAAAGTCCGCAAATCTGTCAAAAAACGTCTAAGTGTCAAACTCAGGCTGGGTCCTGGCGAGAATTTTGAGTATCTTTTGGATTTTTGCCGGGCCCTGGAAAATGCGGGGACAGAGCTTATCACTCTTCACCCCCGTACCGCGAGAGAAAAATTCCGCCGCAAGGCCAGGTGGCAGTATGTAGAAGCCCTGGCCAAGGAACTTTCCATCCCGGTCGCGGGAAACGGAGATATTGCCGACGCCGCGGAACTTGCCTTGAGGGCCTGGGGTCAGGACCGGGGCCCCTGGAAGGCAGTCATGGCCGGCCGCGCGGCCGTGCGCCGCCCCTGGATTTTTTCTCAGGCCAGGCTGCTAAAAACCGCCTCCGGCAGCGCCGGAACAGAGGACGCGCCCCAAACAAACGCCGTGTCAGGGCCCGTTGGGGCCGCCACTGTTTTGCCTGAAGCCGCCGGAAAAACGCCTCCGGCGCTCATCGAAGAAACGGGGCTCCGCTTTTTGGAACTCCTTTCCCGTTATCAGCCCCCTCCCTTTCATCTTTCCCGGGCGCGGCGTTTTTTTTATTATTTTTGCGACAACCTTATCTGGGGGAACCATGTAAAGACCCTCCTTAATAAAGAAGAAAGTCTTTCAGGCATCGCCCAAGCCAGGACAAAATATTTTAAAAGCAACGCCGAATAGGCTTTTTCGATAAGCCGGTTTTTGCGGCCTCCCATGCGGCGCAGGGCCCGATTTAGGCTATCGCATGGTATAGTGCCAAACCTGTTACCGGATAAGGCATTGACATAGTGAAACCGGGCGAGTATACAGGGAGTTATGCGACATACCCCCTAAAATTTGTTTAAAAATTATATAAAATAATGAATTGTTAAATGATTTTAGTTTTAATCAACAACCGCGCGGCAGAGCCGCGGGATATTAAACCCTCGCCACGAATAAAAATCGCAAAAGAAAATTGCAATAAAGATAAAGAATATAATTTTTTTAGAGAAATTGATTTATAGAAAATAATGGCTCGCTCCAACTATGCTGGGGACGCCGCCTTTGGCGGCTCGGCCTGCGGTTTTGCTAGGTCATTCGCTTTGCTCCAACGGCTCACCACGCCCACATTTTGTCTGTCCCGCAAATGCTGCACATTTCCCTATTCGGGCGCCCAAACCGTCGTAAACAACGCAACGCTTACGAGATACCCCGCTTGCGGCGGGGAGCTTCATTTGACAAGCCCCTTCTCACGGCCTTCCATTCCGGCTTTCTTCGCCTTGCCCCTGTCTTACAGGCTGAGCGCGAGCCTGAAATTCTCGAC
>JAIRTD010000118.1 GCA_031255115.1 Spirochaetaceae bacterium
GGCTTGAAAAGAGGCGGGATGTGTAATACTCAAGGCGGTGGATTTCAAAGTTTCCGGGGTTGAGGGTCATTTCGACATTGGCCGGTTCCCTGCCGTCAAGTTTAACATGAATGTCATACCTGATCTGGCGGTCAGTCAGGTCCGAGATAGGCGGCTCATTGGCATTAATGGCGATGAGTTCGACCTTTCTGCCTATGTAGGCAGAGATGAGCTTTTTAAGGGCTCCCTGGGACAGGGGGTTATCCCTGGTAAAGGCGGCCTTAAAGACATTATCCCTACAGATATCGATGATGTCTTCGTCCGGGGCAAATTGGATGGTGTTCATGGTATTCCTCCCTGGTGTATAAGGCCCCACCCTGCAGATTGCTCTACTTTTGGAAGATTTTTTTTGAAAAAAAGTAACCGCCAAGGTAAAAAAAGGAGGAAAATCCAGGCCGCGCCGACAAGTACGGACAGGGCAAAGGAGGAATTTTACCGCGAAGTTAAAGAAGTAAAAAAAGGAAGGAAGAACTTGTTAGTGAGCGCTCAGTGAACTTCTGCTACTTATTCGACTTTGTGGTGAATTCTTCTTTATCAGGGAGGCGCGGATTTGTCGTCCGCTCACCGTGGGATCATTAGTTGGGGGGTAGCGCGAGACCTGGGGGCTCGCGCGTAGGCGGCCCTTCGAGACGCATTGGCATACCGGGAGCTTTATTTGGCCTACGCCTGTTCCGCATCATCGCCGGGACCCGCTCACCGGTTCGCGGGATGAAGTCGGGCGGGGGGCGCGTAGTGCTGGCGACGCCTGGCGGCGGGGGCATGGAAATGTGCCCCCTCTTCGACTTCGTGGTGAATTCTTCCTCCGCATCTTTGTGGTTGATTCTTCTTCAACCTCTGGTCGTGTCCGTCCATGGCGGCTCCCCTTGACGCGGGTCTGTATAATAGATGAAAATGATTCCCAGGGAATATCAAAAAGACAAGGCCGTTGGCCTGTTTGTTCCCGTTAAGACTGCCTGCGGTTTGTGCCGTGATATTAAAGGAGCCTGTATGAAAATTCGTTACTTTGTCTTGCTGGCCGTTATTTGCGCGATTGCTTTTGCGTCTTGCGCGTCAACAGCAGCCTATGATGCGTCCCGTTTTGCCTCCTGGGTGGATGAAGAAGCTATCTGGAGGACTGTATCCAACAAGTCTTTCAAGACTGGCCGTCAAAACGCCCCTACCGATACCCAGATCAACGATATTATGAAGCTGGTCCACAACACGCCTACCTCAGGCGGCGCCAAGGACTTTTTCTTCCTGGTCCTTAAAGATCCTGCCCAACAGCAGGATGTAGTAGGCCAGGGTAATGCCAGCGATGGTACCATTACGGTAATGGTTTTTACTGACCGCGTGCTTGCCAATCCTCCCCGTAATGTTCCCCTGTCACAGGACAGAGGTTATGTAAACGCCGGTTTTGCCTGCGGTTATTTTAACCTGGCTGCTCTGAGCTATGGCTATGGGACCCACTATTATCTGACCCCCTCCGGCTATTACGGCAACCGGCCTCTCCGGGCGGAATATGTTGCCACAGACACCAAGCCCCCAATCGAGGATGTGTATCTCAAGGGCAAGGGGTATCAGTACTTTGTTGACGGAAACTACGCGGGGAATCCCACCGGAAACGCCGATGGCGCTTATTATGATCCCTATGGCAACCTTAAATTCGTTCTGGCCATTGTTGTGGGCACCCTTGATGACACAGCCGATACCCAGCTTACCGCGCGCGGTTATCCGGCCAACTGGGCCTACGCTAAATAATGAGCACTATTGTGAACACTAGCGTGAACACCGGCGTAAAAGTCCTGGTTCTCCTTGGGGCGCTTGTTTTTGCGTCCTGCGCGAGCCAGGGCGCTGCGGTGGATGAATTTTCTTCCCAGGCGGCGGCGCTGTATCCGGCCAGTTACCGGCCTGTCCGTTCTTCATATACGGTGGACCCCAGATACGGCGATATATTGAATGCCTCCAGAGGCGCCGCTCCGGACGGCACAAAAGTAATGGCCCTGCTTGTCAGGAGTTCAACTAGATACGATTCGGCGGGGAGCCGGGACCAGGGCTATCCCAGCCAGATTCCCAATCCGTACCGGATTCTTATTGTTATTGATGAAGACGCGAACCACGTCATTGCTTCCAGCATAGTCAGGGACGGCACCACTCAAAGCCAGTTTATTGTGCCTAAAGAAAAACTTGCCGCCTACCAGGAAGTAATCATCAATGAAGAAACGGCCTTTGACGGTTTTACCGGCGGACTGGTTACCGGCAAACAGTTTGATGTGGAACTGGATTCTTACGGTGTAGAAGTTATCACAGGCACGACCCTGATCTACACCGGCGCCACCGTGCAGGGGACTTTTTCCAGTCAGCTTATACGGAACGGTTTTATGGCCGCCGCGCGTTTTTATGTAAATAACAAGTGAGCTTGTTCCAAGACTCGATTAGTTTCGGAACAAGCCCTTGGAAAAACCGGTCGAAGCCCGGTTTTTCCCCAAAAATTAAGGAAGCTGTTTCAAAGACTGAATTTTTGGGACAGCTTCAAGTATTTATGAGATTTCTGTTCGGGCCGGAATTAGCGCCGGGACCGGGAAAGGACCTTGCCGTCCTGCTCCTTGTCTTTTGGTTGTTGGTTCCGGCTTCTCTTTTTGGCAGCCCCAAAAGCGAACTAACGGTCAAGCGCCGGGCCACCATGGCCTACTTTGGTACCGTTACCCAGATTGTGGTCTTTGCCGACTTTTCCCGGAACGAGGCCCTGCAAAACTGGGAAAACTGCTGGACCGAAGCAAAGGCCCTCCTTGCCGAGCTCGAAACAAAACTCTCGCCTGAAATTCCAGAGGGAAGCATAGGCAGGTTTAACGCCCTGGACGCAGGGGGCAGCGTTATCATCGACAACGAAACAGCCGAAGTTTTCCGCCTGGCCAGGGAGGTCCACGAAATCAGCGGCGGGGCTTTTAATCCGGCGGTCTATCTTTTGACGGATCTCTGGGGCTTTACTCCCCGCTTTAATCTCCCCGCCGCGTCCCGGCCCGTCATGCCCTATGACAGACCCGGCGGCCCTGGCTCTGCCCTGCCGGACCAGCGGTATATCAGGGCCTTTACCGGCCTTGCTGATTTTTCCCGCTGCGTCCTCACCGGCGAAGGAGGCCGCTTTGTTTTATCCAAGACCGGCCCCGACGAACTTGTAGACGGCCGGCGCTATTCCCTTAAAATAGACTTTGGGGCTGTCGGAAAAGGATATGCCGCGGAAAAACTCGCCGCCCTGCTTTACCGTTACGGCTACCGTTACGGGCTGGTAAATATCGGCTCAAGCAGTTTCCGGCTTTTGGATCGTTATGCGAAAGAAGATGAAAGCCCCGTGGCAGATGCCTTTGGCGCTGATCTATGGCCGGTAAATGTCCGCTCGCCCTTTGACCAGAGCGAAACCTACCTTACCGCTTACGGAAAAAACGAAGGTATCTCTACCAGTGGAAACTACGAGCGCTTTTATACCATAAACAACAGGCGGTACAGTCATATCATCAACGGCAAAACAGGGGCTCCTTCCGAAGGAGAAATTATTTCCGCTACCGTAATAGGCGGAGACGCCGCGCGGAACGACGCCTTGACCACAGCGTTCTGCGTTATGTCCGCCGAAGAAGGGCGGCGTTTTATGGAAGAACACCTGCAAGACCATCAGGTAATTCTGATCCTCGCCGACGGCAGCCTCATAAGCAATACCACCAGGTATCGCCGTAATCCTTAAAGGGCCAATCATGGAGAAAAAGCGCTGCCCCTGGTGCCTGGGGAACCCTGATTACCAGAAGTACCACGACGCCGAATGGGGAAAACCCCTAAAAAAAAGCCAGCGCCTTTTTGAACTCCTCATTTTGGAAGGCGCCCAGGCAGGTTTATCCTGGCTTACCATACTCAAACGCCGGGAAGGATACCGCCGGGCTTTTAACGGCTTTGACCCTGAGCGCATTGCCCGGTATACCGCAAAAGATGTAGCAAGGCTGCTTGCCGATCCGGGGATTATAAGAAACCGCAGAAAGATTGAATCAACCATAGAGAACGCCAGGGCTTTTTTGCGAATCGAGGAAAACGTTTCCTTTTCAACATGGCTCTGGAACTGGGTAGACGGCAAACCCATTATCAATCACTTTAAAACCATGCGACAGATTCCCGCCTCTACCGGATTATCGGAGCGTATTTCCGCAGCGCTTAAAAAACAGGGCTTTTCGTTTGTGGGTCCGACTATTGTCTACGCCTATATGCAGTCGGCGGGCCTGGTGAACGATCATCTGCTAAGCTGTTTTAGGCATCCTGAGAACACGGGGCCGGAGAGATAAATTGCCGCTGCTATGCGGCCCGGCAAGGTGCGGAAAAACGGGCTTGTTAATATTGAAAAACCGGGTATTATAGTAATCATGTTTCTTGACGGCCTCTTAAGCAGAGGGATGCTGCCGATGAAAAAAACGGTTCTTGCAGGCGCGTGTTTTTTGCTGATTCTTGACGCGGCTTTTGCCCTTGACCCTCTCAGACAGAAAATCATTGACGCGGCCAAAGAGTATGTGGGGGTTCCCTATGTATACGGCGCGGCTTCGCCTGAGGGCTTTGACTGCTCCGGCTTTGTGGGCTATGTCTATAACGCCGCCGCGGGCATTGCGCTGCCCCGGACTTCAAAAAACATCTGGACTTCGGGCCAGGCAGTGCAGAACGCCCAGCCAGGGGATATTATTGTTTTTGACACAGTAGGCGGGGCGCCCAGCCATGTGGCCATACTGCTCGATGATGAAACCATGATCCACGCCGTGTCCCAGGGGCCCCGGACCGGGGTAATCATATCGCCGGTCCAGGACCGCTACTTTGCTCCCCGGGTTATGGGCACGCGTTCCTTTATAGGCCCCGCCCGCTCAGGCCCTCAGGCAGCAGGAACTCCTTCGGGCGCGGGCCAAAACAGTCCGGCGAACCAGACCGACGGCGCCGAACTGGTAGGACTTACCATCTCAGGCCGGCCGGTAATTTCTTCCGACCGTATTCCCATTGCCCGGGGCAGCATGATACGTTTTGCCCTTACCAACAGTTCCGGACGGGACGGAGTCTTTGAGGTTCTTTTTTACAAGCTAGACCCTGACCCGGCAAAACATATAACCATAAGCCAGGGCCGCGTTGCGATAAAAAACAGCGAAATGGCCGAAACGCCGGTCTTTACCTTTGCCGAAAACGGCCAGTACCGGCTCATCATTAAAACCAATGACAACCGGAAACTGCTTGAGAGAACCTGGCGGGTGCTTGAGTTGTAGGGCTTTGTTTTGGAGAGGAACGTGTATAATCGGTTTATACGGGGATGGCCCGTAGGGGTTCCCCAAAAAATTCAAGGATAAGGAATATATTATGGTCAGACTTGGAATAATCGGTCTTGGAGAAGTGGCCCAGCTCATGCATCTGCCCCTGCTGGCGGACATGCAGGACAAATTCAAAGTAACTGCGGTTTCGGATATTTCTGATTCAGTTCTGGATTATATCGCATCACGGTATTCGATACCCCACACCTTTAAGGATCCAGAGGACCTTATCGGCTCAAAAGAAGTTGACGCGGTAATGATACTGTCGCCTAATGTGTACCACGTCCGTCAGGCCTCGCTCGCTCTGGAATCGGGAAAGCACGTCTTTCTGGAAAAACCCGCGGCGATTTATCCTGATGAACTCGAAAAACTTGTCGCCGTCCACGCAAAGCATGCTGATGTAACCGGCATGGTCGGCTATGTGAGGCGCTATTCTGAGCTTTTCTTAAAATTGAAGGAACTGCTCCAAAAAGATACAAAGGCCATTACCTATATGCGGGCCCGCACCATTGTCAACGAGACTGGTTTTTATGTAAATACCACACGGCCTGTATTTCGTCCCCGGGACCTTCCGCCTGAGGCGGGAAAAGCCCTGCGGGAAGAAGACCGCGCCCACTACCTTAAAGCCCTTGGCGGCGGCATGACAGAAACGCAGAAAAATATTTACACCCTTTTGATTTGTTCCGGCTGCCATATACTGTCGGCAGTCAAGGAACTGGCCGGGCTTCCCAAGGCGATAAAGACTGTTGCCCAGGCAAAGAACGGCAGCCACCTGGTTATTACCTTTGATTACGGCGATTTTATGTGCGTTTTTGAGGAAGTAAATGACCAGGCCGTGGTTCAATTTGATGAATCAATAGAGCTGTACCAGAATGACCGGCGCTACTATCTCCGTTATGACACACCGTATATTCGCAATCTGCCCCAGGTTCTTGAAGTAACTGATTCGACAAAGACCAGTACTAATGCTATCCAGTACGGCCCCTGTTATACCGATATGTTTACCACAGAGTTGAACTATTTCTACGACTGTATCGCAAACGGCAAAGAACCAAAAACGTCCTTTAAGGATTCTCTTGAAGACCTCAGGCTGTACCGCGATATTGCGCTCAAAGCCTAGCGGAGCCGGTAATTCAAAATCAGGGCGACCCGGAAAAATTCAAGATGGCGTTTGTTGTTTTCGTTTAGTATCCGCGCCTGGTAAAAAGTATCGTTGTCTCCTGAAATATAATTCCGGCGGGTTCTGGCCTGGACGATAAGGGTGGCGCTTAAGTCTTCGGTGAGGGTATAGTTTGCCAGGGCGGAAAGCATCCATTGGGTAAGGTCGTCGCCCCAGATTTCTCTTCCGGGAGTGTCATAGAGAAGCCTGGTCATCTCGGCCATGAGGCCGATCATGTTGAGTTTTAGGGGCATCTGATAGCCCAGCACATAAGAACCATAGGTGATAAAGCCATTGCGGTTTTCGCCGTCGTCGTTTTCAAAATACCAGGAATCGCGGGAACCGGCGGAACTGTTTCCTTTATACCTGAGTTCCTGATAGGCCCTGAACACGATGTGGTTCCAGTCTCCGGGAAAGAGTGCCCCAAGGTCAAACTGAAGCGCCCCGCCGCCAAAGGCGTTCCAGAGGAGGCCGCCAAAGGGCGAACTCACAGTTTCTTTTGCCGGGTCAAGAGCAGAGCGCGGCCGGTTGATTCCGTAGCCTCTGATTTCCTTTCCGAACAGTTCTATGTTCCAGCCCGATCCTGCCCTTGCCCCGCCTGCCAGTTGAAAAAACGCGACGGGCGTCCAGGTAAGTTCTGTCGCGGCGTTAAGTGATATTGGTGAAAGCTCGGCGCTGAACGCGGTTCTGATATTGTTGTCCCTGGTGAGCGGGCCGGTTCCCTGGAGAAAGGGAATGACGTAACTCCGGTTTGCGCCGATTTTTGCCTCTGGCCGTGAGGAAAGTTGAAGAAAAAGCTCTGTAGAAGAAGCAATGCCGTCAGCCCGAGAGGGGGCCGCGACCGCGCAAAGCAGTACCGCTAACAAGAACGGCACAAGGGTCTTTCTTTTTGTCATGGGCAAGCTACACCGCATCGAAGCCCGCCTGTATCGCTTCAACATTCATGGGAATGAGCGAATGTTTGTCCTCTGGGAAAAATTTTTTGAGTATCGCTTCTACTTCGGTGAGGGCAAGGGCGCCTGAAACTTTTGCCATGGCGCCCAGGGCAACCATGTTGGCGATTTTTGGATTGCCGATTTTTTCGGCTATGCCCTGGGCTTCGAGGGCGACGATCCTTATGTCCTTGCGGCCCGGTTTGTCTTTGACCAGCGAGGTATTGATAACCATGACCCCCCCTTCTTTAAGCATGCCCTCACAGAGGGGAAGGGAGTCGCTGTTCATCACCAGGGCTGAGTCGGGAGTAGTAACCAGGGGGCTGGCGATTTCTTCGTCAGAGACGATGACGCTGGCCCTGGCTATGCCGCCCCGCTTTTCGGCGCCATAAAATGGAAAAAAAGTTACGTTTTTTCCTTCTTTCATGGCGCAGTACACCCATATTTGTCCCAGAGAAATGATTCCCTGGCCGCCGAAACCGGCAAAAAAAGATTTTTCGGTCATTATGCACCTCGTTGTCTGAATCCCGTCTGTCAGGCAAACAGCCGGTTTTTATACTCCAGGCCGCGGGAATTTTGCCGCGGCGCGTTCCTGACAGGAGCTTCCTACAGGGTATTCTTGATTTCCCCCAGGGGGAAAACAGGGATCATGTTTTCTTCGAGCCAGCGCACCGACTGTTCCGGTTCCATGCCCCAGTTGGTGGGGCACTGGGAAAGAATCTCCACAATGGTCGAACCGGTTCCTTCGAGCTGGGCCTCAAAAGCCTTCTTTATATACTGCCTTGTTTTGCGTACATTGGCGGCGTTGTGTACCGCGCCCCGGGCAATGTACCTGGTTCCTTCCAGTTGGGCGAGGAGTTCGGCGACTTTGATGGGATAGCCCATGCCGCTGATTCCGGGGTCCCTGCCAAGGGGGGCGGTGACGGCTTTCTGGCCGACCAGGGTCGTGGGGGCCATCTGGCCGCCGGTCATGCCGTAGATGGCGTTGTTTACAAAGATCGTGGTGAATCTTTCGCCCCTGTTGGCGGCGTGTATCATTTCGGCGGTTCCTATGGCGGCCATGTCGCCGTCGCCCTGATAGCATATAACAAGGTGATCGGGCAGTACGCGCTTGACCGCAGTGGCGGCGGCAGGGGTACGGCCGTGGGCCGGCTGGACCGAGTCAAATTCAAAATAGAGGTCCGCCCAGATCGCGCAGCCCACGGGATTGGTGATGATGGCCCTTTCTCTCAGGCCAAGTTCGTCAATGAGTTCGGTAATAATCCGGTGTATCACTCCGTGGCCGCAGCCCCCGCAATACTTGGTGGAAATTTTTTTAAGGCTTTCCGGGTATCCGTATAGTTTCTTCACGCTGTTTATACTCCCAATATTTCTTTGGCCCTGGCGAAGATTTCTTCTTCGGTTGGAAGCGCTCCCCCGGAACGGCCGAGGAGATGTACCGCGGACCGTTTGCTGCCGGAGCTCTCGAAAACCGAAAGTTTTACATCCTCGACAAGCTGGCCGGAGCTTAGTTCCACGGTGAGTATGGGTTTGCCTGACGCGGCAATGTTACCCAGAGCTTTTGCGGGAAAGGGCCAGAGGGTAATGGGCCTGAAAATGCCCAGCTTGATGCCTTCTTTGGCGGCAAGTTTTTTTGCCCCCAGGGCTATGCGCGCCGCGGTGCCATAGGCCGCAAGGATCAGATCGCTATCTTCGTCCACCGACTCATAACGACATTCCTTGTCCGTTATTTCGGCATAACGGGCCTCCCGGCCCTGGTTGAGTTTTTCGAGCAAATCCGGGTTCAGTTCAAGAGAACTGATGTGCCGGGGATTTTTGTCTTTGCGTTCTGCCATGTGTCCCACGGCCCAGTCCCGTTTGGGAAGTTCATCAAGGCGGCGTTCCGGGGGAAGCATGACCCCTTCCATCATCTGGCCTATCAGGCCGTCGGCCATAATCATGGCCGGTATACGGTACTGGTCGGCAAGATCAAAGGCCAGGCAGGTAAGGTCGGCGCATTCCTGAACGTTTTTTGGGGCAAGCACTATGGTCCGGTAATCGCCGTGACCGCCGCCCCTGGTGGCCTGGAAATAGTCTCCCTGATACGGGGCAATGTTTCCAAGCCCCGGACCTCCCCGGACCATGTTTATCACAACCAGGGGAAGATCCGCGCCGGCGGCGTAGGAGATGCCTTCCTGTTTGAGGCTTATGCCCGGACTGGAAGAACTGGTCATTGCCCTGGCCCCAGCGGCAGAAGCGCCGTAAACCATATTGATAGCCGCTACTTCGCTTTCGGATTGAATAAAAATACGGCCCTTTGCTATCATGTGTCTGGCCATGTAGGCGACAATCTCGTTCTGGGGCGTAATGGGGTAGCCAAAATAGGCGGTACAACCCGCCCTGATGGCCGCTTCGGCGATAGCCTCATTCCCCTTCATCAGAATTTTTTCACCGTTATGCATACTCAAATTTCCCATACCTCAATGCACACATCGGGACATACCTGGTAACAGTTTCCGCAGGCAATACATTTTTCCGGCGTCGCAGCCTTGACCGGATACGAGCCTTGTGAGTTTGTTTCGCTGTCCCCGGCGAGAACCTTAACCGGGCAGGAACGAACGCAGAGATAACACCCCTTGCACAGTTCCCGGTCTATAATTACTTTTCCCTGTTTAGCCATACCTCCCCCAAAAGCCTATTATACTGAATTAACCCGGAAGATGGGAAGGTAGTTTAAGAAAAAAACGAAACCCAAAAAACGCTTTTACCGCGTTATCCGGGGGGAGCGGAATAAAAACGCAAAGCGTTTTTATGAAGCGCGGGGGGGCGCGACAACGATGCGGCAACGGCAAATGGCCGCATGGAAATGCGGCCCCCCTTCTCCCTCTTGTAGATGGGGAGGGAATGTACAATACTTACGCAATGGAAACACAAACGAAGTATTCTGTTTCTGGCGGGTATCCCTGGCAGGTCCTCTCGGGGACCGGTATAAAAATTGCCGGGATTATTTTGATGGCTATGGACCATGTGCATCAGATGTTTATTGCCCAGGGCGCGCCTTACTGGTTGAACTGGTTTGGCCGGCCGGTGGCGGCGATGTTCCTTTTTCTCTGCGCCGAAGGCTTCTATTATACCCGCAGCAAAAGGCGGTACATGCTGCAGCTTCTGGGGGGTTTTCTTTTTATGGCTGCCATGAACCGGGTTCTGTCCGTGATCATGCCCATGGAACATATTGCCCTGATTAACAATATCTTTGGGACTTTGTTCATAGCTACCTATTATATGTGGATCATTGACTGTCTTTGCGAAGGGTTTAGGGAGAAGCGTCCTGCAAAGGTGTTCTCTGCGGTGGGGGGCTTTCTCCTCCCCTTTGTTGTGGGTCTGGCCATGCTGCTGGTCTTGCAAAACAATATGTACCGTGTTGCTTTGCTGCTCTTTTTTATTCCCAGCCCCCTCTTTGTGGAAGGCGGCCTGGTGCTGGTCTTTTTGGGGGTAGCTTTCTATTTACTGCGGAAGTACCGGCTTGCCCAGGCCGGCCTGGTGCTGGTTGTGGGCGCTCTTACCTGGTATTTTTCGCGGGATACTCCCGGCGACTTCCAGTGGCTCATGGTTTTTGCCGTTATTCCCCTACTATTGTACAATGGACAGCGCGGGAGGGGCGGCAAGTACTTTTTCTATGTTTTTTATCCCGCCCATATTTACCTCTTGTACTGCGCCGCGTGGTTCTTGCGCGGCAGTTGAGTTTGAAGGGCTTAAAGGGGCTTGACAATAATGATTCTATGTATAGAATCATTATTGCCCCACCATGGGGAACGCCTCTGGGCGTACGATTATACCAATTAAGGATGAAAACATGAAAAGACAGTTGACCGTTCTGCTTTTGACCCTGGCCGCGCTAAGCCTGTTTTGGGGCTGTAAAAAGAGCGGTGGAACAGGAACCGCGGGTGTTTCGCGGACCATAGGGATTATTCAGCTTGCCGATAACGGGGCGTTTACCGATATGCGGGAAGGTTTTCTTGACCGGCTCGGGGAGCTGGGTTATGGCGAGGCCGAACTCAAGGTTGATTACAAGAACGCCCAGGGGGATATAGGTACCCTTAATACCATCTGCCAGGAAATGGCTGTTTCTAATTATGATCTTGTGGTAACTATCGCGACGCCCGCCGCCCAGGCCTTTGTCAATCAGGAGAGCAAGGTGCCGCTGATTTTTATTTCTGTAACGGATCCGGT
>JAIRTD010000166.1 GCA_031255115.1 Spirochaetaceae bacterium
GTTTGTGCGGCCCCAGACCGTGCGGGTCTCGGTCATTCAGGTTCCGGGTGGAGCCAACGCCGCCGAGCGCGGCCGGGCCAGGGAGCAGGCCGAACAACTGCTCAGGGAAATAGGCGGCAACGCGGGGAAATTTGACGAGGCCCTGATCAGGGCAAACGCGCCCAATTCCGCCTACCAGGGCGGAGACGGGGGCTATATACCCCGCAATCTCCAGGCCCAGCAGGCCCTGGGTTCTGACTTTGTGGATACGGCCTTTACCATCAGGCAGGGAGAAGTTTCGCGTATTATCGAAAGCGTTAGGGGCTATGAGATAATCAAGGTTACTGAAACCTATGAACAGAAGAATCTGGAGCTTACCGACATAGCCCAACTGGGAACCACTATTACGGTCAGGGACTATATAGCCAACACCATGCTCCAGCAACGCCAGGCCGAGGCTTTTGAGACCGCCCAGCGCGAACTCATAACCGAACTCCGTCAGGGCAACAGCTTCCAGGTATTCGAAAACAACCTTAACTTTTAACATGGCATCCCGGAGAAGAAGCCGTATTCTGGCTTTCCAGGCGCTCTACTCCTGGGAAGCGTCGTATAACTCAGGGGAGGCCCCTCCCCAGGTTGTTCCCGAAGCAATATTGAATTTTTCCTGGCTTGAAAGCGAAAAGCGGGATGCCCTGGATGACGCAACGAGAGATTTTTCCCGGCTTCTTATCACCGGCGCAATCGAAAATATCGATTCTGTAGACAAACTGATAAAGGGCCATCTTAAAAACTGGGACTTTTCCCGCGTAAACCGGGTGGACCTGGCGTTGCTCCGCCTAAGCGTCTATACCCTGCTCTTCCAGACCGATATTCCCCCTTCGATAGTCATTGACGAAGCCATAGGCATTTCCAAAGATTTTGGAACCGACGACTCCTTCCGCTTTATTAACGGTGTCCTTGACAGCATACGAAAAACCATCCAGGAAAAAAAGAACCCCGAAGGCGGGGCCTCCCCGTGAAAAAGCAGGAGTTTCCGCCTCCCCAGGCAGGGCCGAAAAAGATTCTTCCCGGACGGAAACTCCTGGTCTTTGTGTTTGTTACCGGCCTCGCGCTTTCTGTGGTCCTCAGCGTGGCCCTCCTCTTTCTTGGGGTAACGGGCCTGCGCCCTTCCCGTGCTACTGAAAAACAGGCCGCCGAAAGGGATTCCGATTCGTTTTACAAGGCCCTTGGCGATTTTGACAGGGAAGCTCTGTCCCCGGCCCGGCTTGGCCAGGCTGACGCGCTGCTTGCCGAACTCGAAAAAAAGGCCCTCGGCGTTGAGTCCCAGCTTTCGGTGCTGAAACGCCGGAGAAGGCTGGCAGGGCAATTCCCCGAATATACAGAAAACTACCTTGCGGCGGCCCTCAGGGCCCAGGAAAATTTTCCCTATTCAGAGCCCCTCGCCCTTGCCGCCTCGGAAGCCCTGCTTCTTGCCGCTGAAGCAAAGAACGCCGGGCAGGACCCTGAACTCAGCGCCCGCCTCGGTGCCCTGGCCGAAAAATTGTCCGCCGGATCCCAGGCCCTGGCCGCCCTTGCCCTCAGGGTGCTTGCCGGGGAATGCGCCGATGTACGCTCTGTTGCCGCCATGCACGAAGGCGAAAGGCTCTTTGCCATTGCCGCTTCTGAAACCCAGGGCGCGGAACACCAGCTTTTAACGATAAACAGCGCCGTGCTTCGTATCCATAACGGAAACATTCCCGGCGCTCTGGCCCAGATTGAATCGCTCCTTACCGAAGGCGAAAACAGCGAAGCGACCCTAAAAACCATAGCCGGCCTGCTCTACGATTACGGCGAAGCTCTCAGGGCGGCGGCCATCCTTGCCCCCTTTACCGACCCCCAAAGCATAGCCAGAGAAGCCGACGCCCTGTACCTTGGCGGTAATATTGACGGCGCCAAAAATCTCTGGAAACTGCTTCTCTCTCCGGGAGACGAAGTTCCCCAACTGATACGCGAAAGGGCCCTCTACAATCTTGGCGTTCTCGAAACCGATACGCGCACGGCGCGGGGTTATCTGGAAGAACTTTTCAGGACCAGGCCCGGCAATATCAACGGAGTCATACGGTACAGCCGCTTCCTCCCCGCGCCCGAAGCCGTTGCCCTGCTTGAAGGCCTTGGCCCCGAAAATTCCGGCAACGCTGATTTTTATCCGGGAGACCCTCGTCAGGGAAATTCCAGTTCAGGAGATTTTCGTTTGGGGCTGGAAATACTCAAGCGAAAACGGGACCTGGTCCAGGCGGCGCGGCTTGCCGCTGAAACCTGGATTTTTATCAACAAGTATCCCCAGGAACCTATTGCATACGAATGGGGGGCCTTTTACTTTGGGCTCCAGAGATTCTACGATGAAACAGCCATACTCCTTAAAAACGCCGCGTTCAACAAGATAGAAAGCCCGGCGCTTTCCCTCCACGAAACCCTGCTCCTCGCCCTCAACGGTTCAATGGAAGACAGCGAGGAGCGGCTTCGTGATATGGCCAAAACCGGTTCAGCCGGCTGGAGGGTATACGCCAACCTGGGCAGACTCAGGGAGGCGCGCCGCAAACCCCAGGAAGCCCTTGCGTATTACGAAGCGGCTCTGTCCCTGCAGCACGACCCTGCCGAAGGGGCCAGGCTGGAACTCTGCGCCGCCCGTATCTATGCTGCCCTTGGTAAAACCCAGGAAGCCCGAAACTCCCTGCAGCGCGCAGCAGAACTCGACCCTGACAACCTTTCTATTCAGGTTGAAATTCACCGCTTACAGGATATCCTTGGCTACTAGCAATTCCCGTATCGTATCCGTGAGTTTGTCATCACCGCACAGGACTTCTATTGAAACAGGGAGCCTGTAGGTCCAGTTAAAATCATTGGCCGTGCCGGGGACATTGATGCGTTCTGAACCGCAGTCTTCGGCGTAATAATCCGCTTTAAGATGAAGCAGATCCTGTATCTGAAATACTCTGAACCGGGACGCGGCAGAGGCCAGCGCGCCAAGTATGATTGCGGCAGTTTCGGGAGTGTAGGCGTCGCTTAAATCGGGCCGGTGTATAAAATCGCGGAAGAAGTCCCGGTCCGCTTCGCGCTCCCACCATTCCCGGACCGTGGAACTGTCGTGGACAGCGGGAGTGGCGACCGAAAGTTCGGGGTAATCCTCCAGGGGAACATAGGGCTGGCCGTCTTTGTCCCAGAGGCGGTTCCACCTGAGCACCCTAAGCCCCAGTATCTTTAGTTCGGCAAGAACCTTGGGTACGCAGGAAGGAACAGCGCCAAGATCCTCGGCGCAGGGCAGCATTGACGACGAAGCGCCTAACATGGCAAGGAGACGCCGGCCCTGGGCTTCCCAGATGGATTCAGAATCAATACGGCGCTTTTCGAGCAGGGCTTCAATCTTTTGCTTTTCTTCATCAGAAAGGCTTTTGTAGGCGCGGC
The DNA here is from genome assembly GCA_031255115.1 of Spirochaetaceae bacterium. Taxonomy (GTDB): domain Bacteria; phylum Spirochaetota; class Spirochaetia; order Treponematales; family Breznakiellaceae; genus JAIRTD01. Next base: position 3,421 of record JAIRTD010000166.1, read on the forward strand.
TTTCCCTAAAGTACCAAACCGGCGCATAGAACCCGCTTTCATATTCATAAAAGAGACGGTTGGACCAGGCCGAAAGGAGATAGGCCTGCACCGCCGGATGAAAATTAAAGGCGATAATGTCTTTTTCGCCCTTGACCGAAGGCTTAAAGAGCCAGAGCTCCTCCTCTCCTATGCGCCGCAGGGCCTGCCTGAAAACCCGTTCCGCTTCCATCGCGGCGTCAGGTGCGCCGTTCAGGGCCTCCAGTACTTCGGCGCTGGGAATATGAGGTTCGCTCATCCAGCGTACCCGTTCAGGGCTAAAAGCCATATCCTTAAAGTCTTTGGGGTTGACGGGAATATACGGGATATACCGGCCCAGTACGGCTGAATGGTCCTCCCTGCTTGAGGCCCAGATACGGAAGAACCCAAGCACATGATCTATGCGGTAGGCCTGGTAGAATTTTTCCGCCTGTTTAAGCCGCTGCTTCCACCAGGTATAGCCGTCCTGGGTAAGGGCGTGCCAGTCATAAATCGGAAAGCCCCAGTTCTGCCCCTGGGGACTGTACATATCAGGCGGCGCGCCTGCTGACAGGGAAGCGTCAAAATAACCTCCCTTGGCCCAGAGGTCGGCTGAGTCTTCGTTAATCAATATGGGGAGATCGCCTTCGAGTATGACGTCCATTTTTTTAAGCCCGTCAGCCGCCTGTATAAACTGTTTTTCCGCAGCGGCCTGGAGCCAGGCCCAGAAAATATGTTTTCCCCGGAGTTTGGGATCATTCCACAAATGTTCTATCTCCTCAGGGGTAATATCGCGGTAGTTCTCCCAGTCTTTCCAGCTCTTTTCGTTGTAAAGCTCTTTTAGCCGCCTGAATACGGCGTATTCCCTGACCCAGGGGTTAGATGCTATCCACGCGCCCAGGCTGCCTGTCCCGGTCTTTGCGGCGCTGGCGAGAAGGTCTTTTTCTTTGGCGGCAAAAATTTTGCGAAACAGTTCCATTTTTGCCCGGAGCAATTCTCCATAGGGAAAGCGCGGCGCAGAGTCAAAACGCGTTTTAAGCGCGGCAATATCCGCGCTAAAATCCGCCGCCCCGTCCATGTCTGTGATGCTGATATACAGGGGATGAAGGGCAAAGGCGCTCAGGGCGCTGTAGGGAGAACTATCATACCCGGTATCATTGACCGGCAGAATTTGAATCAGCGAAAGACCCGCCCTGACACAGAATTTTCCAAACGCGACCAGGTCCGGATATTCGCCCACTCCAATGCTGTTTTTTCCCCGCAGGGATCCTATCGGAACTACCGCGCCGCACAAGCGGTCATGAATTGTTTTTGCCATAGCTTCCCCCTGATACAAGTATAGTATCAGACAGAAAAAAAGTCATTAGATTTGTTTATACTCCATAGATTTGAGTTTGTCAGGTGTGGAATTGGTTAATTCCTTACCTGACAAACACTTAAAATCGGAATTCTCTGACAATTTCAAATTGTCAGAGAATAATAACTTGGCTGCTTGCCAAGCAAGTCTTGCCCGGCGTCCGCCTATGGCTGCGCTTCCCGCAGATTCATCACCACCACTGCCGCGCCGGAACTGCTGTTTACCACGCTCAGGGAACCGGGTTTGCCGTTGGTGTAGTAGACTTCGCTGAAAAAAAAGCCCGGAACCATTTGGTTTCCCGCCTGGATTATAGTGTCATAACTTATGCGGAGCAGTTCGGGCCCCATCTGCACTATGGAACGGGGGTTGCGGAGATAGTAGGTATAGGGAAGGCCGGCCTTAAAGACAACAGTAAAGGAACGGCTCTGGTCGGCATAGGCGCTGTAGAAGATATGGCTGACCGTGTCCGTGGCGGACAGGTTTCGGTTGCCGCCCGGATAAACCTCTGTCGCGCTGAGGAGCAGACTTTCCGTAAGCTCCGGCTGCTGGTTCCCGTTGATGACAGTCCCGCCGGAAATAGCCCCGGAAGCCGCCCCGCCGGGAGCTGTTCCACCGGGCGCTATTCCGCCGGAAGCTGCCCCGCCGGAAACCGAAGGAAGCCCGGCCTGTCCCGCAGAATCAGGCCGCTCCGTGGAATTCTGTCCGGCCTCCCGCGCCGGAAAAACAGGATTAACAGGCGGTGGTGGAGGCGGCGGAGGCGGGGGCGGAAGGGGACGCAGGCTGTCGGCCGGGCCCTGGACACGGCCCGAAGGAGAACCCTGGCCCGCGCCTTGTACGGTGTCCAGGGGAAAGGGGCTGCGCTGTCCGCCTGAATTACCCGCCGCTCCAGGCCAGGGCTGCTGGGCGTAGAGTTGAGCGCCCGCAAAAAGAAAGGCCGCAAGAAAAAAGGCCGGTATTGGCCTGAGCTTTTTTCCCCTGCCGGAATTTGAACAAGCAACCGCGGCGTTTACCCTGCAAGACAGCGGAACTGTACGGGTTATCACAAACCCATCACCCGCGCCAGGAAAAATGAACAAGGACATTCGTGCCCCCTCCCCTATTCTACCGTTACCGACTTGGCGAGATTCCTCGGCTTGTC
>JAIRTD010000203.1 GCA_031255115.1 Spirochaetaceae bacterium
TGGACGGCCTGGGCAGACCCGGCGACGGGGTGGATCGCCGAATTCAACAAGATGTATCCTCATATCAAGGTTAACGCCGTACAGTACGCCAATAACCCTGAAGGCAACCTTAAGGTGAACGCGGCCCTCATGGCCGGCCAGGGAATCGATGTACTCCTGAGCTATAATTTTGCCAACTATAACCAGCGGACAAGCTCGAATCTGTTCTATGATTTGTCGGCTTTTGCAGACCGGGACAAAATTGATTTTATGGCCGAATGGGGGCTGGACTACAAAATCAACGGCAAAGTATACGGGCTGCCCGGTACAGGCAATACGGACAAGATCTTTATCAACAAAAAGATGTTTGCCGACGCGGGGATTAAGATTCCCGAAACCTGGACCATGGACGAGTACATAGCCATAGCCGAAAAGTTGAGTTCCGGAAGCGGATCTTCCCGAATATACGGAACCAGCGACATGCACTCCGGCCAGTTGTACTGGAGCCGCTTTGCCCGGGGCGTTTTAGGGAGCAACTACTATTACAACGCCGAAGGGCTCTCCAACTTCGATCATCCGGCCTTTGCCCAATCTCTGCAGCTCAAGTACGACATGGAGGAAGTGAAAAAGATCCAGTTTCCCTACCTGGAATACAAGGCTTCCGGCATGCAGGCCCCCGATGCCTTTATAACCGGACGGGCGGCTATGACGGTCTGTACCGGCATGATTGCCCGCTGGGTTAAAGACACGGAAAAATATCCCCGTAATTTTGAAGTCGGTATCCTCCCCATGCCCCTGATGTCCGGGACGGGCAAGAATTACAACGACGGGATTTATTATTTTTCCTTCTTGAGCGTCAGCTCCAGGAGCAAGTACCCCGAAGCCGCCTGGGAATTCGCCAAATGGATGGCCACCAAGGGCGCGGTAAGGTTCGCGGAAGCGGGCCATCTGCCGATGTGGAAGCACTCCGATAAAGACGCGATCATGGACATTATGTTCGGTACGGACGCCGCCAAGGTTCTTGATGTGGATTCCTTCAGAAAGCACTTCCTCAATTTTGGAGGAGCTACCTATCTGGACGATATCCAGGTCGCATATCCCGCTTTGGAAGACGCGGCCAGGACCGAGATGGAATACGCCATGACCGGTGAGAAAAGCGTCAAGGACGCCGTGACCGCCATGAAGGCCGCAGGCGACAGGGCCATAAGGGCGGCGAAATAGCGATGCCCGGAGCAACCCGGCCCTATGCTGGCCGGGTAATCTCCGAAGAAGGATGAGCATGAGAACTACCGTTATGTCGAAACAAAGGGCGGAGGCCGTTGTGGCCTATGTCTTTCTGGCTCCGGCGTTGCTGGCTTTTATCCTTTTTATGCTTTTTCCGTTTGTGTCGTCTATCCTGTTGTCCTTTACGGACTGGGATATGATATCCGGAATCCGGGGCATACGATGGATAGGCCTGGATGGTTTTGTCGATCTGTTTCAGAGCGGCCGGTTTTATACGGCCCTGAAAAACAATCTGCTCATCACGGCGGTATGTGTACCGGTAACCCTGCTTCTTTCCCTGGTGGTTGCCTATCTCCTTAATGAAAAGGTGTATTTTAAAAAAACCATCCGGGTTCTTTATTTTGTTCCCTATATCTGTAATATCATCGCCGTTTCCGCCGTATGGAAATTTCTCTTTAGAACCCCGGACGGCCCGATCAACCAGATGATTGCGGCTATGGGCGTAGAAAATCTGCCCCGCTGGTTTGCCGACCGGAATCTGGCGATCATTCCCATCATAACCCTGACGATATGGACTGGCCTCGGCTATGATATGATAATCTATATGGCGGCCCTGCAGGGGGTTCCAAAGGAACTTTACGAGGCCGGAGAAATGGACGGCGCCGTAGGGGTAAAACGTTTTCTCTATATCACCCTGCCCGCGCTTTCTCCCACCACCTATTTCCTTATCGTTACCAGGATGATCCATTCGTTCCAGATATTTTCCGCAATCAAGGTGATAACGGAAGGCGGTCCCGGCAGTTCTACTACCGTCCTTGTATATGAAATATACAGGGAGGCGTTCTCGAATTACAAATTCGGCTATGCTTCCGCCAACGCGGTGGTGCTGTTCGTCATCATTATGGCTATTACGCTTATACAGCAGGGGTTACAAAAAAAATGGGTAACCTATTAAAGCTTAGAGGCGGGGAATATGAGGTCTAATGTTTTTAAAGACCCGGGCAAGATCATAATGACTGCGCTTATGCTGCTTATAGGCGTCTTTTTTCTCTACCCCCTGTTCTGGATGCTGTCATCGTCTTTGAAACTGCCCGCCGCGGTATTTGAGTATCCCATGCGCTGGATCCCCGAGAATCCCCGGTTTTCCAATTTCGCCGAAGTGTGGCTGAATCCATCGAACCCCTTCTATCTGTTTTATTTGAATTCCCTCAAAGTTACCCTGCTGACGGTTCTTGGCGTTTTGATGCTCTGCTCTGCTTCGGCCTACGCCTTCGCGAAGATGAATTTTCCCGGCAAGGGCATCATCTTCATGCTCTTCCTGTCCACCATGATGATCCCAACCCAGGTAACGCTGATTCCCCGGTATGTGCTGTTTCAGCACATAGGGCTTTACAATACCCATTGGGCGCTGATTCTGCCGCCGCTTTTTTATGTAGTAGGCATATTCCTGCTCCGGCAGTTTTACTATTCAATTCCGAACGAACTCATAGAGGCAACCAAGATCGACGGAGCGTCCCACTTCCGGATCTTTTCCCTTATCGTTCTGCCTCTGACTAAACCGGCCATGATATCCCTTGTTATTCTGAAATTCGTATCCAGTTGGAATGAATATATGGATCCCTTGATCTTTCTGGTCAACGGCAAATTGTTCACCATCCCCCTGGGTATGCAAATTTACATGGACGCAGAAGGCCAGCAGTTACAGTTGGTTATGGCTGCGGCGGCTCTCAATATCATTCCCGTAATAATACTTTTTGTGGCGCTACAGAAGTATTTCATTCAGGGAATCGCGACCAGCGGTTTAAAAGGTTAAAGGAGGAAT
>JAIRTD010000217.1 GCA_031255115.1 Spirochaetaceae bacterium
TTTTGTGAAGGCTTTCTATGGCCGCCCTGCTCGATGCTTTTACCACATCGGCCACCGCCACAATGCCGGCGATTTTTCCGTCCAGCGCGGCGTACATAGGCGTTTTGCCTTCGGCGGCAAGGCGGTCTGATTCGCCTTCCAGTTCGGCAAGGGCGATGCCGCGCTCGTCCATGAGCTTGCGGTTTCCCGCCAAAATACGGAAGACCTGCTGTGTTTTGCTTTCGGGCCGCGGACCCGGCGCGCCGGTTGCACCGCCAGAGGCAAGCTCCGCCTCAATGCCCCTGCCGGGAAGGGCCTCAAAGCGGGATACGGGAAAGAGCGTAAGGCCCTGTTCCACAGCGCCCTGGACAATGGCCTGACCCAGGGGATGTTCCGACCCTTTTTCGGCGGAGGCGCTTATGCGCAGGAGATAGTCCCGGTCAATATTACCGGCGGTAATAATATCGGTAACCCTGGGCTTTCCTTCGGTAATGGTTCCGGTCTTGTCAAATACTATGGTCTTTATTTTATGGGCGGTTTCCAGGGCTTCTCCGCCTTTGATCAATATGCCGTTTTCCGCGCCCTTCCCGGTTCCTACCATGATGGCCGTAGGAGTGGCAAGGCCGAGGGCGCAGGGACAGGCGATAACCAGCACCGAAATAAAGATGGTGAGGGAAAACTCAAGGGCCGTCTTTCCGGCCGGCAGGGTAACAAGCCCGGCGGAAGCGGCGCTGAACCACGCGATACCCGCAAGCAGGGCGATCGCGCAGACGATGGGGACAAAATAGCCTGATACAATATCGGCCATCTGCGCTATAGGCGCCTTTGAACCCTGGGCGTCTTCTACGAGTTTAATAATCCGGGCAAGGGCAGTATCGCTCCCTGTTTTTTCCGCCCTGAATTGAATAGAGCCGTTACTGTTAATCGTCGCGGCATACACCTTATCCCCCGCCTTCTTGTCCACAGGCATGCTCTCGCCGGTGAGCATGGATTCATCAATGGCCGTATGCCCCAGCGTAACCACCCCGTCGACCGGTATCTTTGCGCCGGGTTTCACCACCACAATGTCGCCGGGCATCACTTCGTCTATGGGAATTTCTTTTTCGGCGTCCGCCCCGGAAGCGCTGTTTTCGATAATGATCGCCGTCTTTGGGGCAAGGCCCATGAGTTTCTTGATTGCCTCGCTGGTGCGCCCCTTGCTCGCCGCTTCCAGGGTTTTACCCAAAAGAATAAGGGCAATGATCACCCCGGCGGTTTCAAAATAAAGGGACATTGCCGCATGGGCATGACCCTGCCCTATCTGCCATATATTATAGATACTGTAAATTACCGCCGCGCTGGTTCCGACGGCAATAAGCGAATCCATGTTGGGACTCCGGTGCAGGAGGTTTTTGAACCCGACCGTATAAAAGCGGTACCCGGCGATAATAATGGGAATAACCAGCGCCAGCTCCGTAAGGGCGTAGGCCATGGGAAAATCCATCGGATCGAGGGCCCGGGGAAAGGGCAGCGCGACCCAGTTAATCATGGGGGCCATGGCGATATAGAGCAGGGGAAGCCCCAGGGAAGAAGCAACAATAAATTTCGTTCTGAGGACTTTAATCTCTTTTTCTTTCCGCAGCCTGTCCTCGTCCACCGCGCCTTCTCTGGAAGCGTCCTGGGCCTTGTACCCGGCTTTTTCCACAGCTTCCTTAACGGCCGAAATTCTTACGAACTGGGGATTATAGACCACCGTGGCTTTTTCCGTGGCAAGGTTTACGACGGCGCTTTCTATCCCTTCCAGCCTGAGTATGGCCTTCTCGACACGCCGGACGCAGGCGGCGCAGCTCATGCCGCCTATGTTCAATGTAGCACTCTTTCCCATAACACCTCTCCGTTAAGCGAACAAACTTTACACGCCGTAACCTGCTTCATCAAAATACGCCTGGGGGTATATCAAGGTCTTAAAGCCGGAAACTTCCGCTTTTACCGCTTCGATATCCACAGATCCAAGATCGTCTACCACCTTTACATACCCGTAAAATACATTGTCGCCGGTAGAAAATTCAAAATCATCTGTAGGCAGCAGTTGTATCACGTTGTCCCCCTGCTCAAGATCCAGTTGCGTATAATACGCGGGAAACACAAGCCTGCTGTTTTCCGAATCAAGCGCGGCGTTGGTGATGGTCCACAGCGCCGGAAGCCTGTTTTGCACCACCACTATTGAAGGCTCAAAGCCTTTATCACCGAGCTTTATGGTTATTGTCTGGTATCTTCCGTTTTCCTGGGTTTCGGCAATGGTAATCCCCTCTGTAGGAATGGCTACCCCGGCGGGAACAGGGCTGGTATCCGGCTCCGCCATATCGGCAAGGTTCTCTCCCTCGGGAACTACCGTGATGGAACTTCGTATCATGCCCATCCAGCAGGAATAAAGAAATCTTCCCGCCTTGTCCGGGGTAAACTCAATGAGATTATCCCCGGTGGTAAAGCGGTGTTCGATTCCGTATCCCCGAATAATCATGCGGTTATTGCAGCCGGTGATACTCCCCTCAGGCGCGGTAATGGTCCATTTGACCGGAATGCCCTGCCGCACCGTGATTGCCGGATAACGGCCTCCGCTCAAGGTAGAATTGACGATCTGGTAGCCGTTTTTAATTACCGGCATTTTGTCCCCGGCCCCGCGCGACGCCGAAGGATTTACAGCGGCAAGGGCCCGGCCGGTAAAATCAAAACTGAATCCCGCAAGGCCAAAACCATAGCTGAACATGGTCAGGCCCATGACCGTTACAAGTATCGCCCCTGCTTTTGCCACCCGGCGGGTAAACACGCGTCCCCTTGACGCGTCGCTGAGAATACCGCCCAGAGCGCCGAGGCCGAACATAAGGGGAAGGGTGCCCGCGCTAAAAAGAAACATCGAGACAGCTCCGGCAACAGGGCTGCCTGTCGACAGAGCGTATAACTGCATTGCCTGCAAGGGTCCGCAGGGCATAAGCCCGTTGAGAAGGCCGATAAAGAGGGGGCCTTTATTGCCTGCCTTTTGGCCCCGCAAGCTTTGTGAAAAAATTCCGGGCATACGAAGAGTAAAACGCCTGAGGACGCTTCCCACCGAACCTTGAAAGAGGCCCAGCATATTTATCCCCATGATCACCATAAAAACCCCGGCAATAAGCTGAACCACGCCCTGAAAACGCCCCGACAGGGTAAGAACCTGCCCCAATGCCCCGACTATGCCTCCTACAGCCGTATAGGAGACTATGCGCCCGGCGTTGTAGAGGATGGAAGGGCGGAGGGCCCGCACGGGGCGCGCCGCCGGCATTCCTTCCCGCTCCGCCGCGGGGATACATTGAGAGAGATTTATCC
>JAIRTD010000237.1 GCA_031255115.1 Spirochaetaceae bacterium
CGGCGGCAAAGAAGCCCCTGCCCATGACGGCGATATTCTGGCCGTTACCGGGCTTGAGCGGCATAAAAGAAAGCAGCTTATACTCAAGCCCCGCAAGGCCCTCGAAGCCTACACCGCCATGCTCCGGTATTATGTGTTTACGACCTTTGCGGAGTATCTTTTTTGCAGGGAACTTGACTTTGCCGGATTCAAGGAACTCGTCCTTTCAGGCAACGCCGAAGAGGAAAACGGGATACGCGAATGGGTCAATATGGGCGGCCAGATAGTTCCTGCGTTCAGGGTTGATAAACTGCGATATGATATTGGACAGGGCCGCTTTTCGTCCTGGGATGCAATTCACGACGAGTACCGGCGCTGGAACGATCTCTACGAACTTGACCGGCTCCGCCACGCCGGGGCCATTTTCGGCCTGCTTGGCGAAGGGGATTTTGAAAGCCTTGACCGGGCCGGATTTATAGACGGACTCAAGCGGCTTCGCGATACAAAACAGTGGATATGCGCCCAGGTATACGCAAGCAGGGCAAAGGATTTTTTTGATCCGTTCAGAAAGATCACCTACAGAAACCAGGCGGAAATGGACGCCGTTGCCGGAAAGCCTGAGGACAATTTTTTTGTAAAGCGTTCAAGAAAAAATTTTGAATCTTTTGAGGTTTCGCTCGAAAACTTGTTGGAACATCTTTGATTTTCGTGGTATACTCAAAGCATGAATACAATGGACCTTGCCCAGACTGTCGCCCTTACCGAAACAGACATGGTAATCCGGCTTTGTCTCGGTTTTCTTGCCGGAGCCGTCATAGGTTTTGAACGGTCAAGCAGGCATCAGATCGCCGGCCTCAGAACCCACATACTCATTGCCGTAGGAGCAACCCTCCTCATGATACTTTCCATCTGGCTGCCCCAGTATTTTAATTCCCTTAAAAACGGCGACCCGGGCAGAATCGCCGCCCAGGTTGTGTCGGGCATAGGCTTTCTTGGCGCGGGGGCCATAGTGCGGCTGGGAAACAATGTCAAAGGCCTTACCACCGCCGCGTCCCTCTGGCTCATCGCCGCCGTGGGGCTGGCCATAGGCGCCGGGGCCTATGTCGCCGCCCTTACCGCCGAGGTTTTAAGCCTCTTTACCCTGATTGCCCTTGATTATTTTGAAAAAAAACTCTTTCCTTCCGAGCGGAACAAACTCCTCGAACTCGGCTACAAGGACAATATCCCCGATACCCAGGAGGCCCTTGAGGTACTCAAGTCCTTCGGCGTGCGGGTCATTTCTATTGACGTGGACCAGCCCAGGGGCAAGAGCAAGGGAGGCCGCCTTAAACTCCTGGCCGGAGTCCCGGTGGCAACCAATATCTCCAAGCTCGCCGCCGCCCTTAAAGAATCGGCCCGTGTAGAACGGTTCGAAATAAAAGAAAAGTACTAGACGCCTTAAGGTTCCAGCTTTTTAAGCACGGGAATGGCCGGTTCGGTAAGCTCTATAGAAACAGGAAAATCCTCCGCTTCGAGGCGGACGGCCTCTCCGTCCATCTGGGCAAGTATGGGATACCTGTACCGGAACTCAAGGCGTGACGCGTTACAAAGCGCTGCTTCCTTCTTGTCAACATGGCCGCCTGTAGCAAAAAGCCCTTTAAGGCTGAACTTGCGGAAGAGGGACATCTGCCTGAGGACGCAGACATTCCGCTCGTCAGGCAGTATCATCTTGTGCGATCCGTAGGTTCTTTTGCCCGATACCCCCATAGCGCTAAGGAGCAGCGGCTCGTTGAGGGAGAGGACCTGGGCGCCTCCTTCGTCATAGGCGTTAAGCTCCATGGCGCCGACCTTGTACACCTTGTCGTAGAGGAGGGCGGCTATATCAACCCAAAGTTTATACGAATCGCCGGGGAGACTCCCTTTCATCTTGTTGGTCATGTGGGTAACAAAGGCGTCAAGGCCCAGAGAAAGTATATTGAAGGCCAAAAACGGCCCCTTGCCGCGGGTAGAAGTTCTCAGCCTGAGGGCCCTGCTGTACTCTATGCTTGTTTTTTCCGTCAAAAGCTCAAGGGCCTTGTCCAGTTCCCAGGCGTCCGCGCCGTCGTTCCCCGTTCCCATGGGAAGCCGCAGTATGGCGAAATTTGAACGCAGCGCCGGATGGGCTTCGTAGAGGGCGAGCTGGGCCTCAAGACTGGTTCCGTCTCCGCCGGCGGTTATGATGAGAAAAAAAGGAGGAGGAACCACAGCCGAAGCGGCGGCGGCCTCGTCCAAAAGGGCGCGGACTATTTCGCCGGCGGCGCCCGGGCGGGCCGTAAGAAAGAGGCCGTATGAACCCAGAACCCCCGAAGCTCCGTCAAATTTACGCGAAGTATCGGAAGGCCGCGCCGGTCCGCGCCGCTTTGTTTTCCCGGCTCTTTCGGCGCAGGCTTCCAGAGCGGCGCGGTGTTTCTTCCAGCGGGACCCTATGGTAAAGCCGCCGGCCCTGGGATTGGCTATGCAGGTCCAGAGCAGGGGGCGGTCCTGAGCCAGGGAACTTGCCGCGCAAATTTTGGCGAGGGTAGAAGCGAATTCTTCAAAAATTCTGATATTCATCTTAAAAACCCCTCCGCTTTTTTCTCCATATCACGGTATTGCGCATAACGGATTCGGTACTGATCGTGGAGTTCCCCGCTTGGGACATAGGTTTCTTTTATATGAACCACCCGTGCGCAGGCTTCGTCAAGATCCGAGGCTTCTTTCAGGGCCATGAGGCAGAGGGCGGCGTCTCCGGCCAGTTCGCCGTCGGCTATTTCCATGGCGTGGAGGGTAAG
>JAIRTD010000027.1 GCA_031255115.1 Spirochaetaceae bacterium
CCCCCCCTGGCTCCAGCCCCTCCGGGTCTTCCGCCACCCCCCATGAGACGCGGTCAGTGGTTTTCTTTGTATTTTATAAATACCTTTTTCTGATACGGATAGTAAGCCGCTTGCGAACCAAACTTTTCTGCGTTACGGTATAGCCAACGGCATTTTCCGTACAAAAGGATATGCCGGGAGGAAAATTTTGAACCATGCAAAAACTGGTTGTGGGTGCCGGGGAGGAATTGCTTACCATAGGCGGGATAGAGGCGGAGTCCATCGTTGACGGGCCCGGCTTCCGCTATACGGTTTTTGTGCAGGGCTGCGATTTTCGCTGTCCCGGCTGCCATAACCCCGCCCTCCAGAGTTTTAGCGGAGGCCGCCGGGTTTCCATCGCGGAAATAACAGCCGCCGTCAGGGCAAACCCCCTTCTTTCGGGCCTCACCCTTTCAGGCGGCGACCCCTTTACCCAGGCCGTGCCCTGCGCGGCCCTGGCCGAACAGGTCCGGGCCCTGGGCCTTACCGTCGTGGTCTATACCGGCTACCTCTGGGAAGATCTTTTGGCCGCTGACAAGCCCGGCTGGCGCCGTCTTATCGAAGCCGCCGACATTCTTGTAGACGGCCCCTTTATCCAGACCCAAAAAAACATCGAGCTCCGCTTCCGGGGTTCCGCCAACCAGCGGCTCATCAAGGTCCCCCAAAGCCTCGCCGCAGGGCGGGTGATAACGCTGGAAGAGGAATAGTTTTCTATAGTCTAAACGGCGGCCTTTTTCCTCTCCCCTCCCCTTCCGTAATTGACCTTTTCAGAAAATACGGTAAAATTGGCTATTATGGCAGATGTTGAAGAAACTACGGCAAAAAAACCCAAAAAGCGGAAAATCGTAAGAAAAATACTCTTTTTTCTGCTTTTCCTCTTTGTCGGTCTTCCCCTTATACTGACAGGGGTTTCGTTTATCGGAAGAATAGGCGCCGATTCGGTGATTCCAGATTCATTTACCGCCTATCTCCATATCCCCAACCCGGTGCGGCTGGCCGGTAAGGTGCTTTCCCACGAACCTCTGGCGGACATGCTTGGCGATCCGGCCTTTGCCTCAATACTTCCTGTTCTGGTACAGTTTGAAGAAAGCGGCCTCTTAAAGCATCCGCTCATACGTTTTGCCGCCAGAGGGACCCTTGACGGCGCCCTGCTCCAGGACGGCAGTATTCTCTCCGCCTGGGATTCGGGCATACTCTCCCCGTTTCTCCGTTTTCTTCCTGCGATAACCGGCCGTCTGACCATTCCGAACCTGTATTATGTCCAGGCGGGAAAGCTCTCGCGCTTTGAATACCGCATGGAAAAGGATGTCTGGTATATAGCCCCCTACCATAATCTTCTGGTAATTTCAAATAACGAAGAAATTTTTGAATCCGTCCTCATGGGAACTTCCAGGGACGGCGATCTCAGGGGTTCCCGTGTCAAGGAATTCACTTCCAAAAATTACGATGCCGCTGTCCTCGTTTCCACCGGAGCTCTGGTCGCTTCTTTCGCCGAAATCGATCCTGCCGTGGCAAAAACCCTGGACCTGATCCGCTTTCCGGGTTTTATCGAAGCCGCGCTTAATTTTCATCCCCGCAAACTTGACATTGATCTGATAAGCAATGTTGATTCTGGTCCCGGCGCCATAAACGATCTCATATCCAGGGATTCTCCGCTTTCTTCCATAACTAAATTCCTCCCCGACACCACCCAGTACAGCACCATACTTTCGGCGGCTACTCTGGAAGAACTCATCGCCATGTCCGCCCAGATTTCAGGCGACGCGATAACAAGCACCCTTGCGTCGGCGGACAGTTCTTCACGTCTTTTCTTCGGCATGAACCTCAACGAGCTGCTCTATTCGTGGAGCGGTTCCGAATTCGCCGTATTCGGCCTTGAAGGAAGACCCCATCCGGTGTTCGCCGTCCAGATACGGGATGAACAGAAACGGAGGGAAGTCTTTGACCAGGTATTTTCGTCCCTGGTGATAAACGAAAATACCCAGGTGGTCCTTGACGGAACCCGCATACCCCAGATCAGGCTGCCGGGCTTTCTTGACTCGCTGCTCAGGCATCTCAATGTAACGGTTCCCATGCCCTACTATACTCCCCAGAACGGCTACCTTCTCATCTGCGAATCAGCCGACACCCTGCTTTCGGCGGTAAACTCAATACGAAAAAACGCGTCCCTCGCAAAAACCGCCACCTGGCAGAATCTTAGCCAGTCAAGTTCCGACCTCAATTCTTTCAGCCTCTTTTATTCCCTTGACCGCTCCGTTCCCTTCTTCCTCAAGGGAAACACCGTTATCGCCTCGCTGCTCCGTTTTTACCGTCAGGGCCTGGTGCGGCTCAATATCAAAAACAGCGCCTTAAAAATAACGGTCTCGGTAATTTCAGCTCCCGGAGGCGGTCTGGAACTCCTTCCCGGCTATCCGCTTGACCTGGGAGGACGCAGCGGCAAAGAAGTATACGGCATACGCATAGGCAGGCGCGGAGAATCGCGTCTCTTCCTTACCAGGGGAAACATGGCCCTCTCGGTGAATCCCCAGGATAACCGTATATACCAGCTTGAAGGCCGGGGAACCGTATATGTGGTTCCCGCTCCTGACTTTAATCCCCAGAGCGCTTCGGATCCCGCAGCCTGGGTAGTCGATTCCCAGGGCGATGTAAGCCTGGTCAACGCCGACATGGAGATCATCGCACCCTTCCCCCTGATTACCGGCGTGAGGCTTTCGGCTCCTCCGGCGGCTTTCGGCAGAGAACTGTACCTTTCCGGAGACGACAGGTCGTTATACGCAATAAACAGCGAAGGGACAAGAAGCGCCCTTCCCGTAGACTTTGATGAAGTACTGCTCTCGCCGCCTTCCTTCCTGCATCAGGTAAAGAATGATTATATCGCCGCCTATCCAAAGAGTTTCTTTGGCGATCTGTGGCTTTTTAACAGGGACACCGTCTATCCCGGCTGGCCCGTATCTGTTTCCGGCATAGCCTTTGGCACGCCCCAGGTCTTTGCCTGGAATAACCAGGTATACCTTGCCTTTATCACCCAGGCCGGAGACCTCCATGTATTTACCGAATCCGGCG
>JAIRTD010000066.1 GCA_031255115.1 Spirochaetaceae bacterium
GAGTTACTCTGTGCCCAGGAAAGGCGGGTCTGGCCCTGCGGGGCGTTGCTCTGTCCCTCTCAGGAGTTGGTGCTGGCACTGGGTGTTGTGCTGTCCCCGGAGAGGCTGTTCTGGCTCCGGGATGTTGCTCTGTTCCCAGGAAAACACGCTTTTGGTCAAATTTTCGAACTTTTCCGGGATAAGTTGTAATTTTTTTGCGGATATTGTATAGTAAGTCCTGGAAAAATTCTGAATTATCCGTACGGCAAGGAGCAGCCATGCGCAGAGAGGAAAAGGAAGTTACCGAATTCGAAAAAAAGATCGCCATCATCGACGCTTGCAAGGTAATGCGTCTGGGGATCTACGACGGACAGATTCCCTATGTGGTGCCGGTAAATTTCGGGTACAGCGTTAAAGGCGAAGAGCTGACCCTGTATTTTCACAGCGCCAAAGAGGGCAGAAAGATAGACGCCCTCAACACCTTTCCTCTGGTCTGTTTTGAGATGGACTGTGAACATGAACTCATCGAAGGCAAGCTGGCCTGCAATTACAGTTACGCCTTTGCCAGTATCATCGGGACCGGTACGGTATGGTTTTTGGAAAGCCCGGCCGAAAAGGTAGAGGCGCTCCAGTTCATCATGGAACACCAGACCGGAAAAAAAATATCCTTCCATTTTGAAGAAGTGATGCTCACCAGAACCGCGGTGTGCAAGCTGGTGGTTAACGAGTATACCGCCAAACGGCACGAAGTTTCCTGATTTATGGCGTTTAGCGGTCTCCAGGATTTTATCGCCTGCCTCGAAAGATCAGGCGAACTCAAGCGTATCACATGCGAAGTTGATCCTGAGCTTGAAATCACCGAAATAGCCTCCAGGATCATGAAAGATAGCGGGCCCGCCCTGTTTTTTGAAAAGGTGAAAGGTTCAGACTATCCCCTGGTCATCAATACCCTGGGGAGTGAAAAACGCATGGCCCTGGCCCTGAACGCCGAAAGCCTCGATGCCAAGGCAAAGGAAATCGAAGATCTCCTGCGTTGGATTTTTGCCCAGGCGGGAGATATAAAGCTCCTCAAAACCCTGCCTGAAGCTCTGGCCAAGCTCCCCCTTGCCATGAGTCTTATTCCCAAAAAAGTCGGCCGTCCTCCCTGCCAGGAAATCATTGACGATGAATCGGGCTTTGACAGCCTTCCCGCGCTCAAATGCTGGCCTCATGACGGCGGCCGCTTTCTTACCCTGCCTCTGGTATGCACTGAAGATACGGAAAGCGGCGCAAAAAACATGGGCATGTACCGTATGCAGATCTACGACAACAGGACCGCCGGCATGCACTGGCATCTCCACAAGGATGGAGCGCGCTTTTTTGAAAAATACAAAGAGAAGGGAACAAGGATGCCCATTGCCGTTGCTCTGGGCTGTGACCCTGCGGTAAGCTATGCTTCCACCGCCCCCCTTCCCGAAGGAATCTGGGAACTCATCTTCGCGGGCTTTCTCAGGTGAAAAAGCGCCGAAATGTGTACAGCAACCCTGAGCGGCATTGCCATTCCTGCCGATGCCGAGTTCATACTCGAAGGCTACGTTGACCCTGCAGAACTGCGCAGGGAAGGCCCCTTTGGCGACCACACGGGGTTTTATTCCCTGGAGGATGACTATCCGGTGTTTCATCTTCAGAGAATCACCAGGCGCAAAAAACCGGTTTATCCTGCTACCATCGTGGGCATACCTCCCAAGGAGGACTGCTGGATGGCAAAAGCAACTGAACGGCTTTTTCTACCCCTGCTCAAAATGCTCTGTCCCGAAATCGTCGACCTTTCCATGCCCCTTGAAGGTGTCTTTCATAACTGCGTCATAGTCTCTATCAATAAACGCTATCCCGGCCAGGCCCGCAAGGTGATGAATTTTCTCTGGGGCATGGGGCAGATGATGTATGTAAAGTTCATCATCGTTGTTGACGCTGAAGTTGACCCCAAAAATCCTTCTGAAGTCGCCTGGAGGGCCTTCAACAATGTAGATGGAAGGAGAGACCTCGTGCTTTCGGACGGCCCTCTGGACGCCCTGGATCATTCCTCTCCCCTGCCCCGCTATGGCGCGCGCATGGGTATTGACGCCACAGCCAAGGGCCCTGACGAGGGCCATACCCGGCCCTGGCCTGAACCCCTTGCAATGGACCCGGCCGTCATCGAGTGTGTAAACCGCCGCTGGAAGGAATATGGCTTTTGAGGAAGCCCCGGAACAGTCCGCTCCGCTGGCGCAGACTGATGCTTCCCGGGAGCCGCCCCCCGCTTGCCCCGCGCGGACTCCCTCTTCTGCAAAAACTTCCGTTTCCCGCGCGCGAATCGGGATATGGGGCGCCCTTGCCGGGCTGGGCCGGCTTAGCCAGCGGTTGAGACTGATACTCGACGCGCTTATCTTCAGGCATACTCTTTTTTCCCTGCCCTTTGCGGCTATGGCCATACTTCTTGAATCAGCGGGACGTCCGCCGTTCTCCAAGGTACTGCTCATACTCATAGCCGCCGCAGCGGGAAGAAACGCCGCCAATGCCCTCAACAGAGTTATCGACGCCGGAATAGACGCAAAAAACCCCCGTACCAGGGAACGGCACATACCGAAGGGCCTGCTCTCCAAAAAAACCCTGTTCTGTACCGCCCTTGTACTTATCATCGTTCTTGTTATCGCCGCCTTCCTCCTTAATCCCCTGTGCGTACTGCTTCTCCCCCTGGCAGGCTTTCTCATAGGAGGCTATTCCTACAGCAAACGCTTTACCTGGCTCTGCCATTATTGGCTGGGAACCGCCTGCGCCTGCTCGGTGATGGGTTCCTTTATCGGCCTATCAGGACATTTTGCCCTGCGCTACTTTGTGCTTTCAGGCGCCCACGCCCTCTGGGTTGCTGGTTTTGACATACTCTATGCCCTGCCTGATATTGAATTTGACCGCCGGGAAGGACTTTACTCTGTCCCCAGTCGCTTCGGCGCCCCTCTGGCCCGGGTTTTCGCCAGTGGTTCCCACCTGGGAACCATTGCCGGCCTCTTTCTCGTTCCCTTTTTCTGGAAACTCAGCGTATATTACTGGCCCGCGGCAGCCTGCGCGGCTCTCCTCCTCGTTATCGAGCATCTCATTGCCCTGGGCAAAACCGAACGGCACATACGCCTGGCAAGCTATTCGATAAATGAACTCGTTCCCCTCATCCTCCTTGCCGGAACCGCCGCGGGTATTTATAGTAGGTAATTATGGGAACCTATCTTATCTCCATTACCGGGGCAAGCGGAGCGATATACGGCTTACGGACCATACAGGCCCTTATCAAAGGGGGACACGAAGTCCATGCCATAGTATCACCCTGGGGAGAGCGGGTCGTACACGAAGAAACAGGACAGCCCTTTTTTGCCTGGATTGAAGCGCTGGGCCTTTCCGGGGACAGAGTATATAACCCCCAGGACCTGGCCGCGCTTCCTTCGAGCGGATCTTTTGCCCTTGACGGCACGGTGATAGTCCCCTGTTCCATGAGTTCCATAGGCGCTGTGGCTTCAGGCGTTTCGGGCAACCTCATACACCGCTCCGCCCTGGTCAGCCTTAAAGAAGGCCGGCCCCTGATTCTGGTTCCCCGGGAGACACCTCTGTCCCTCATTGATCTCCGTAACCTTACAAGCCTCGCCGAGGCAGGCGCAACCATACTGCCCGCTGCCCCGGCCTTTTACCAGAAACCGCAGAGCATAGACGATCTGGTTGATTTTATCGCCGGCAAAATCCTCAGCCGCCTTGGTCTGGAACACCGGCTCTTCGAACCCTGGGGATCTTCTCCAAAAGGGTCTCAGCAGTAATAGTAAGCGCTTTGCGGTACTTATCCGTTTGGACAGGGCGGCTCACACCGTTTTTTATAGAGGTTAAAATGAAAGTAACACAGCGACTGGTTTTTTTACTTCTCCTCGCCTTCTCCACGGCTGGTGGGGGCGCTTCCCTCCTTGCCGCGCCGCTCAGGGTGGGGATTTTTCTTGACATCGACTCCATGCCCCTCCTTGTCGCCCGGGATGAAGGCTTCTTTACCAGGGAAGGCGTTGTTGTGGAACTGGTAATTTTCCAGAATCCCCAGGAACGGGACGCGGCCCTCCAGGCAGGAAGGCTTGACGGCGCTGTGTCTGATCTCCTTGCCGCGGCCTTTTTTGCCGCTGCGGGCTTTGACTATAAGATTACCAGCCTTACCGACGGCCGCTACGGCATAGTTGGTTCGCCCCTTTCAGAGAACCGGAGCCTTGCGGGACTCAGGGGAAGACGCATCGCCCTTTCAACCAATACGATCATTCAATATACGGTTGATACGCTTTTTGAAGAAGCGGGAATTCCGCGCGGTTCATACGAAGCGATCTCGACGCCCCGTATGCCCCTACGCCTGGAACTTGTACTCTCAGGCCAGGTTGATGCCGCCGGGCTTCCAGACCCCTTGCTCAGTGCCGCTGTTGCCAGAGGCGCACCGCTCCTCGCCCAGATTGATACCTCGGACGCGCCGCCAGTGGATCCCGGCGTCATACTTTTTTCAAAACAAATTCTTGATACCCGGCTTGAAGAAGTACGCCGCTTTTACCGGGCTTTCTACCGGGCAGCGCTGAAAATAAACGCCGCCCAGGAAAGCTATAGGGAGTACCTTGTTGAAAAGATGAATTTTCCCGGCGAACTTAAAGAAAGCTACCGTTTTATCAGCTACCGGCGGCCTTCCCTCCCTGACCCATCCCAGCTTGAAAGAGTTTTTGCCTGGCTCACAGAAAGAAAACTCCTTGCCGTACGTCTCAGGGCGGCGGAACTCCTTGACAGCCGCCCGGTAAACGGCCTCGGCATTGAGTAGCGGTTTATGGTAGAACTCAGCGAACTGGCCATTGACTACCTCCTCCCCCGCAGGCTTTCTGTATCTGACCCCTCCGGACCTTGCTCTGTCCCTCCCAGGCTTTACTCTGTCCCCGCGCTTGCCCCGTTTACCGCCCGCTTTGAACGGGGAAAAATTTCTACTGTTATAGGCCCCTCAGGCTGCGGCAAGACCAGCCTCATCCACGCCATAGCGGGACTTCTTAAGCCAAGTTCCGGCAGGATCTGCATAGACGGCAAAGCCCAGCAGGGCATACGGAAAAATACCGGGGTGATCTTCCAGCATTTCGGCCTCCTCCCCTGGAAAACCGTTGAAGCCAACGTAGAACTTCCCCTTAAAATCATGAAAGCAAAAAAAAATGAACGCAGAGAACGCTCTAAAAAGCTCCTTGGCGAATTCGGCCTTGAGGAATTCCGCCGCCTCTACCCCCACAAACTCTCAGGCGGTATGAAACAGCGCCTCGCCATAGCCCGCGCCTTGATTTCGGAGCCTGATCTCCTCCTCATGGATGAACCCTTTTCCAGCCTTGACGCCCTCAGCCGCGAAGAAGCCCAGGACTTTCTCCTTTCGATAAAGGAAAGCCACAGGCTGACCATCATACTCATCACTCATTCTATTGAAGAAGCGGTTTACCTCTCCGATACGGTCTATGTAATCACCGGAAAAAATCCCGGAAAACTCACCGCGCGTATTGACCTGCCCCGTACCGGGAGGGACGACAGCCGCTTCCCCGAACTCGCGGGCAAACTACGGAATTTTTTTGGGGCTTGATTATGGAAAAGAAAAAACAAAGCTCTGTCCCCGGTACGGTTTTGGCCCTTCTTGCCTTTATCCTCCTCTGGGCCCTTCTCGCGGCGCTCCTGAAAAGGCCCTTTCTTCCTGGTCCGCTTAAAACCTTTACGGCCCTGCACAGCCTCTGGGAACGCGGAGCGCTTGTTCCGCATCTTTTTGCAAGCCTTTCCCGCGTATTATGGGCCCTTGTGGTCAGCGTCTTACCCGCCAGCCTCCTCGGTCTGGCCGCAGGCCGTTCTCCCCGGATGGACAGCGTCATATCCCCGGTAATGTACCTACTCCACCCCCTCCCCAAAGCGGCGTTTCTTCCGGTGATCATGCTCATACTGGGGCTCGGAGAGGCGTCAAAGATATTTCTTCTTGGCTTTATCATTTTCAGCCAGATACTGGTATCAGCCCGGGACGCCTCGCGTCAGGTTCCCTCCGAACTTACCGCCTCGGTACGATCCCTGGGAGCAGGCCGTATGGCCCGGTTCCGCCATGTAATACTCCCCGCCTGCCTCCCCGCCCTCTTTACCGGCCTCAGAGTAAGCCTTGGAACTGCGTCAGCAGTACTTTTTCTCGCTGAAACCTTTGCTACAGACACAGGCCTCGGCTACCTCATTACCGATGCCTGGGCGCGAGTCGCTTATACTGAACTGTACGCCGCCATCACCGCGTTAAGCCTTATGGGCCTCTCCCTCTTTGCCCTGGCCGACCTGGCAGAAAGGCTCTGCTGCCCCTGGAAAGAATGACGGTTGAGAAGGTTCCTGTGGGAGGTAAAAAACAGACAGAGGAAAACAGACTGGGGACAGAGTAACTTATTTCAGAACAGACAAAGATCGTTATCTGTTAATAAGTTGTGGATAACTCTTTCGGGTACTGGGTATACCCGGAGGATAGTGTACCGGGGGACAGAGCAAGTAAAAAAAGTCTGTGAGCAAGAACCACTCAAAGCCCTAAAACCACCCCAATAATTCCGGCAGCGGCAATATAGATAATCGGGTGCTTTTTTAGAGTATATATCAGCACAAAGAGCACGGCCATGAGAATCAATTCCGGAACTCGAATGAACTCATACCATTGCGTTGCTTCTTCATTATAAAGAGCAAATTTAATGACCCCAAAAACAGCAGCGGCAATCAAACCGGTGGCTGCAGGCCGAAATCCGCCAAAGACCGACTGAACAAAGGGGCTTTCTTTAAAAGTTTTAAGAATACGCGCTATAATGAGAATCACCATGATTGAAGGGCTTATCAGCCCCAGGGTGGCAATAATCCCACCAGGCACTCCAGCACACTGAAAGCCTGTATAGGTGGCCATATTGACTCCTATAGCGCCAGGGGTTGATTCTGAAATTGCCAGCATATTGGCGATGGATTCATAGGTAAACCAGCCATACTTATCCGCCA